>NZ_LSKN01000119.1:0-53170 GCF_001557075.1 Methylobacterium sp. CCH7-A2 | reverse complement strand
CCAGAAGGAAATCAACGCGACACGTATCGCTGCTTGACAAACAGAAGGGCGTCCAGGGCAGCCAATATACCAGCCAGCACTTCCAGGAACTGCTGGCTGAGAACGGTGTCACCTGCTCGATGAGCCGATCGGGCAACGTCTGGGACAACGCCGCGATGGAGAGCTTCTTCTCCTCGCTGAAAACCGAGCGGATCAGGGGCCAGATCTACCGCACGCGCGATGAGGCCAGGGCAGATGTGTTCGACTACGTCGAGAGGTTCTACAACACGATCCGCAGGCACTCGACCATCCGCTATCTCAGCCCGGCCGAGTTCGAAAAGAAGGTCGGATTAGCTTAACTGCGCGTCCACGGAACCGGCAGCAGGCCAGATCCGCATGACTGGCTGGTGATGCCTTGGCCGCGTTATCGCGTAGACTTCAGCACCGGCAGGGTGTCGGAATCACAGGCCATGGCGTGGCAGGCGTTGAGGGACGTGTCGAGAATGGCCTATGACGTGATCGTCGTCGGGATCGGCGGCATGGGAAGCGCTGCCGCCTGGCATCTCGCCCGCCGCGGCGCGAAGGTTCTTGGTCTCGAACGCTTCGACATCCCCCACAGCATGGGCTCGTCGCACGGCATCAGCCGGATCATCCGCATGCCGTATTACGAGGATCCGGCCTATGTCCCTCTGTTGCGGCGGGCCTATGAGCTTTGGGCTGAGATCGAAGCGACGACGGGCGAGGAACTTCTGGTCATCACGGGGTCGCTCGACGCCAGCCCGGAGGACGACGCGCTTTTTCAGGGTGCCTTGAATTCGGCCCGCCTGCACGATCTGCCCCACGAGGTTTTGACCGGTGATCAGGTCAATGCGCGTTACCCCGGCTATCGCCTGCCGTCATCGCATCGTGCGGTGTTCCAGGCGCGCGGCGGGCTGATCGCCAGCGAGCGGGCGATCGTGGCGCATGTCCGCGCCGCTCAGGCGCATGGCGCGGAGATCCATGCCCGCGAGGCCGTGCTCGGCTGGGAGGCGAACCCCAACGGCGACGGCGTCGTCGTGACGACCGATCGCGGCCGCTACGAGGCTGCGCGGCTGGTGCTGACCGCCGGCGCCTGGATCGGCGACCTCGAACCCTCGCTTCGGGCCGTCGCGGTGCCCGAGCGACAGGTTCTGGCCTGGCTTCAGCCTGCGAAACCGGAGCTGTTCGCGCTCGATCGCTTCCCTGTCTTCAATCTGCAGGTCGATGAGGGCCGCTATTACGGCTTTCCGATCTACGAGGTGCCGGGCTTTAAGTTCGGCCGCTATCACCACCGCGGCGAAACCAGTCGGGCCGACGAGGTCAGGCGTGAGCCGGACGCGGAGGATGAGCGTATCCTGCGTCAGTTCAGCCAGCGCTATTTCCCCGAAGGCAGTGGCCCGACCATGGCGCTGCGGAGCTGCCTGTTCACCAACACGCCCGATGAGCATTTCATTCTCGACCGCCACCCCGCCCATGAACAGGTCGTCCTTGTTTCGCCCTGCTCGGGGCATGGCTACAAGTTCTGCAGCGTGATCGGGGAGATCATCGCCGATCTCGCCAGCGGAGACGGCACGACCCGCCACGATATCGGCTTCCTGCGCCTGTCTCGGGCTTCGCTGGCGGCTCCTCATGCGTGACGGCCTCGACGTCGCCCCACGCGGCGGCCTGCGTCTCGGCATCGACATCGGCGGCACCTTCACCGATTTCGCTCTGGTGGATTCGGCGGGCTCGCGGGTTGGCGTCCACAAGCAGCTGACGACCCCGCGCGATCCGTCTCACGCCGTGCTCGAAGGCACGCTTGCACTCTGCGAAGCCGTCGGCTGCAGCGTGTCCGACCTTGCCGAGATCGTTCACGGCACGACGCTGGTCACCAATGCCCTGATCGAGCGTCGCGGCGACCGCACCGGCATGCTCGTAACGCAAGGCTTCCGCGACCTCTTCGATATCGGCCGCGAGCAGCGCTACGACCTGTTCGATCTCAGGCTTCGCTATGCCGAGCCGATCGTCGAGCGAGGCTTCCGGGCCGAAATCCCCGAACGGTTGAAACATGACGGCTCCGTGCTCGTGCCGCTGGACGAGGACGCAGTCGCTGCGCAGACGCACCGGCTCGTCGAGGAGGAGCGGATCGAGGCGTTGGCGATCTGCTTCCTCCATGCGCATGTCGACGATCGTCATGAACGTCGCGCCCGCGAGATCACACAGGCGCTCTATCCGGCGTTGCACATCTCCCATTCGGCGGATGTCTTCCCCTATCCGCGCGAATTCGAGCGCTGGACCACGACCTGCGCCAACGCCTATTCGCAACCGCTGGTCGACCGCTATCTCTCCCGCCTCGAAACCGGGCTAGGCGAGGGCGGCTTCAGAGGGCGGCTCTGGATCATGGCCTCCAGCGGCGGTCTCATGAGCCTCGAGATGGCCCGACGCTATCCGGTGAAGCTGCTTGAATCGGGACCCGCCGCCGGTGTGCTCGTCGCGGCTCGGATCGGCACGGCGGTCGCGGGAGGTGACCTGCTCTCCTTCGATCTCGGAGGTACGACGGCCAAGGGCGCGCTCATCCGCAAGGGCAGGCCTTTTCGCGCCTATTCCTTCGAGGCCGCGCATGCCTATGAGTATCGCAGCGGCAGCGGCCTCCCGCTGCAGATCCCCGTTCTCGACATGACCGAAATCGGGACCGGAGGCGGCAGCCTCGTCGAGCCCGATGCGCTGGGTCGGCTCAGGGTCGGCCCGCGCAGCGCCGGCGCTGAACCCGGGCCTGTGTCTTATGGCCGTGGCGGCCGGACCGCGACCTTGACCGATGCCAATCTCCTGCTCGGCTACCTTCATCCCGACAGCTTTCTCGGCGGCACCATGACGCTGGATCACGCTGCGGCGGCTGAGGCCTATCGTGAGCAGGTCGGTGTGCCGCTGGGCGTCGACGCGCTGCGCGCCGCCTGGGGCGCGCATGACATGGCCAATGAGGACATCGCGCGGGCCTTCCGAATGCATGCCACCGAACGCGGTTTCGACTATCGCAGCTGCTCCATGGTCGCCTTCGGCGGCGGCGGGCCGCTCCATGCGGCGCGGATCGCCCGCAAGCTGCGGGTGCCGCGCGTGATCTTCCCGCGGGGAGCCGGCGTCATGTCGGCTTTCGGAATGCTGTCGGGCGCACAGTCCTTCGAGACCGTGCGCGCTTTCCGGCGCGGACTCGACGCGGTCGGGGAGGGCGAGCTCGAGGCCCTTCTCGCCGATCTCGACGCCGAGGCCGCCGCGCCGCTCGGCTCCGGCGGAGCCACGCATTGGCATCGCCGCTTCGACATGCGCTATCGCGGCCAGCACTACGACATCGAGGTCGAGCTTCCAGAGGTCTGCAAGCATCTCCGCGAGGCGCTGCGCACGGGTTTCATCGAGCGTTACCGCGAGATCTTCCACACCAGCCTCGACGAGCCGATCGAGATCGTCGGGTGCAAGGTCGAGGCGAGCGCTTCCGCTCCCCAGAGTTTCTCGACCAGCCCGGAGGACGACAACGACGGCGGCGAGGCGATGATGGGCCATCGTCCAGCCTATTTCCCGGCAGGGGGCGGCCTCGTCGATTGCCCCGTCCTGGCGCGCTCGCGCCTGTGGCCGGGCATGGTCGTGCACGGGCCGGCGCTGATCGAGGAAGCGGAATCCACGATCCTGCTCGACGCCGGGGATCGCGCTAAGGTGCATGGCGACATGAGCCTCGTTGCGGAGATCGCGACCCCATGACGACAGCTCACTCCACGTCCCGCCGAACCCTCGATCCGATCGACCTCGCCATCGCCTGGGACAGGCTGATCTCGATCACCGACGAAGGCGCGGCGGCGCTGATCCGCACCTCCTTCTCGATGCTGGTGCGCGAGGGCTTCGACCTTTCGGTGATGGTCTTCGACACGCGCGGCAGGCTCATCGCGCAGAGCCGCAAATGCATCCCCGTCTTCATTGGCACGGCGCCGGTGACGATGGCGCATATGCTCAGGCGGTTCCCACCGCAGACGCTGGCGCCGGGGGATGTCATCGCGTCGAATGACCCCGTCATCGGCACGGGCCACATGTTCGACCTCGCGTTGATGAAGCCGATCTTCAGGGGCGGGCGCATCGTCGCCTATGCCATGAGCATCACGCATTTGCCCGATATCGGCGGCATGGGTTTCTCGGCCGCCGCGACCGAAATCTACCATGAGGGTCTGCGGCTGCCGATCTGGAAGCTCTTCGCGGCGGGCCAGCGCGACGAGACGCTGATCGAGCTGATCAAGCTGAATGTCCGGGTGCCCGAACAGGTGCTGGGCGACATCATGGCGAGCGTGAGCTGCCTCGAGGTCGTCGACCGGCAGCTCGGCGAGTTCCTGTCCGAAGCGGGGCTTGCCGATGTCGACGACCTCGCGGTTTCGATCATCGACCAGACCGAGGCCGCCGTCAGGGCGGCACTGGTCGCCATTCCCGATGGCGTCTATGGCAACGAGGTCGAGGTCGAGGCCTTCGGCGACATACGGCGGCTCGTCTGCCGGATCGACAAGCGAGGCAGCGAGGCGGCGATCGATTTTGCCGGGTCGGGCCCCTGCGTCTTGGCCGGCATCAACGTGCCGCTGCCTTATACGCGCTCGATGGCGCTCTACACGCTGAAATGCATCACCGCGCCCAGGCTGCCCAACAATGACGGCGCCACCGTGCCGATCTCAATCAGCGCTCCTGTGGGCTGCTTGCTCAACGCCGTGCCCCCGGCACCGTCGGCCGGGCGGCATGTCATTGGCCATTTCATTCCCCCGCTGATTTTCGGGGCGTTGGCCGAGGTTGTGCCCGACCGGGTGATGGCGGGCAGCGGGCTGATCGACTTCATCACCCTGCAGGGCCGCCGGCCAGATGGCTCGGGCATGAGCACGACCTTCTGCGCGGCGGGTGGTTTCGGTGCATTGAGCGATCTCGACGGCCAGCCGACGACGCCAGGCTCTTCGAATATGGGCGGCATGTCGGCGGAGCTGTTCGAGCCCGAGAGCGGGCTCGTCGTCGAGCGCAAGAGCTTGCGGCCGGATTCGGGCGGGGCAGGGGCCTATCGCGGCGGTCCCGGGCAGGAGATCGTGCTGCGAAACGACAGCGGCTTTCCGGTTAGCGTCTTCTCCATGGCCAACCGCACCCAGTTCCCGGCGCAGGGCTTCGCTGGCGGGCAGCCGGGAGCGTGCCGCGAGCATCTCGTCAATGGCGAGACCATCTCGCCGCAAGGACGGCATGAGCTCGCGCCGGGTGATCGCCTGACGCTGCGCGAAGCGGGTGGTGCGGGTTTCGGTAGCCCTGACGCGCGGCCGGCCAGCAAGATCAGGGACGATCTCAGACGCGGCTACGCCACGCCGGAGGGCGTGTCCCACGCTTATGGGCCGGACTGGATGCGGCGTGAGGCTTAATCGGTTCGGTCACCGCACCAGTCTAATGCGTTGCCGAAACCAGGCCTCGGGCAGCGGTCTTGAAAACCGCCGTGGGTGCAAGCCCACCGTGGGTTCGACTCCCACCCCTTCCGCCATTAATTCGGCCCCTCGCTCTTTCGTCACGGGTGCCATCGAGCCGTGACCGCCCGGCCACGCCCTCCCGGAAAATGGCGGCGCTGTGGAGCGGGTTGACAGACGCCGCATTTCCGACACCTTTGTGCCCGCTCAAGGGCGGGCGGCACAAAGCCGTCGACGTCGGCGCGACCCGTCGCCTGGCGTTAACGGCCCGTTAACGTGATTGACCGAAAACTCTGGCTTCGCCGCTTTCGCGGCTCGGCCGGCCTGCTGGTTTTCGGCGCAGAATGCGGAACGACTTCATGACGCGAAGCGCGCGCTCCTCGGCCCCGGACATGACCTCCGCCACTGCCGATCAGGGCTCCGCTGCGTCTCCCGCCCCGCTGGCCGGCCGCGCGCTGCGGCTCGGCTGCGTCGCGCTCGCCGGCCTTTTCCTCGCCAACTGCGCCAACGACCAGGTGGCCCGGCGGGGCAAGTCGAAGGAGATCGGCGCCTTCCCCTCGTCGAAATACGGGCCGGCCAGCCCGCGCGTCGTCGCCGAGGGCCAGGACGTCCCCAAGGGCGGCGGACGCCAGATGATCGGCAAGACCTACACCGTCGCCGGCAAGCGCTACACGCCTTACGACAAGCCCGTCGGTTACACCGCGGTCGGCACGGCCTCCTGGTATGGCGAGGCCTTCCATGGCCGCCGCACCGCCAACGGCGAGGTCTATGACCGCCACGGCATCAGCGCCGCCCATCCGACGATGCCGCTGCCGGCCTATGCCCGCGTGACCAACATGCTCAACAACCGCTCGATCATCGTGCGGGTCAATGATCGCGGCCCCTATCATGGCGGTCGCCTGATGGACGTCTCGCAGAAGACTGCCGAGGCGCTCGCCTTCCGCCATCTCGGCACCGCGCGCGTCAAACTTGAATATCTCGGCCAGGCCTCGCTCGCCGGCTCCGACGACAAGCTTCTGCTGGCAACCCTGCGCACGGACGGCCAGCCCGCCGCGATTCCGGGCACCAGTGCCCGCACCATGGTGGCGAGTTCCGCCCCGGTCGGAACCGCGCGCTCGCAGAGCGCCGATCTCGACGACGAGCAGTCAGATCCGGCGCCCGCTCCGGCGCCCGTCGTGCGGGCCTATGCCCCCGCGGTGCCCGCTCCGCAAGCGGCGTCGGGTTTCTCGACCGCTTCCGACAGCTCGCGCCCGGTCTTCCAGACCGTGTCGACCGGCAGCGCCGAACCGCTGGGGGGCGTCCCTGTGCGCGGCGTGAAGCTGCCGCCGAGCCGCCCCTTCGACCTCGACACCATCGCCAATGCCGCAACGCCCGTCGTGGTGCCCGCCGCCATCCGCACGACGCTGCCGCCCAGCCGCTCGACGGTCGCGAGCCTGTTCGCCGCACCAGATCGCGCGCCGACCGAGCGTTTCGCCGCCTCGCATCCGCTGAACCGCGCCCTCGTCCCGCAGAATCTGCAGCCCCTGTCCGGCCGCTGAACCGGGCTTGACCATTGGCCCCGGCCTCTGCTTGAGATCGGGCATGACGATGGCCGGTTGCATCAGGGAAGGGGCCTCGGCCCGTCACGAGGCCCGCAAAGGCCCGTCGCACTGGCTTCGCCTGGCAATCGGTGCCTCGCTCGCCTTTGCGGTGACGCTGTCGAGCGTAGCGGCGCAATCCTTCCAATCCGCCGCGCCCTATGCAGTGCTGCTCGATTCCGCCAGCGGCACCGTTCTTTATGAGAAGGCCGCAGACGAGCTGATGGCGCCGGCCAGCATGGCCAAGGTCGCAACCGCGCTCGTCGCCTTCCAGGAAATCGCCCAGGGCAGACTCACGCTGGACAGCGAGATCTCCATTTCCGAGAACGCCTGGCGCAAGGGCGGCGGTGTCTCCGGTGGATCGACGATGTTCGCCCAGCTCAACAGCCGGGTGAAGCTCTCCGATATCCTGCACGGCATCATCGTCCAGTCCGGCAACGATGCCTCGATCGCGCTCGCCGAGGCCGTGGCCGGTGACGAGGCGACCTTCGCCCGGATCATGACCGAGCGCATGCGCGGGCTCGGCCTGCCGAAATCGGTCTTTCGCAACGCCACCGGCATGGGTGACCCGCAGCAGAGGGTCACGGCCCGCGAGATGGCGCTGCTGGCCGACCACATCATCAAGACCTATCCCGAGCACTACCGAATCTTCGGCGAGCGGGAGTTCACCTGGAACAAGATCCGGCAACAGAACCGCAACCCGCTGCTGACTATGGATATCGGCGCGGACGGGCTGAAGACCGGCAACATCGATGAGTCCGGTTATGGTCTCGTGGGCTCGGCGGTCCAGAACGGTCAGCGGCTGATCGTGGTGGTCAACGGGCTCAAGACCGGCCGCGAGCGCGCCAACGAGGCGCGGAAACTGCTGGAATGGGGTTTTCGTGCGTTCGAGGCGCGCCGCATCTTCGAGGCCGGCGAGATCGTCGGCGAGGCCAGCGTCTTCGGCGGCGAAAAAGGTCGCGTCGGCCTCAAGGCCAAGGGACCCGTCAGCCTGCTGCTCCCGCGCGGCAGCAGCGAGCGGCTGAACGCGCGCATCGTCTATCGCGGCCCGCTGACCGCTCCGCTTCAGGAGGGTACTGAGGTTGCGCGACTGCTCGTCACGCGCGGCGAGGTCAAGACGCTCGACATTCCCCTCTACACCGCCGAGAGCATCCAGACCGGCACGCTGCAGAGCCGCGCGCTCGACGCGCTGCTGGAGGCCGCCACAGGCTGGGTCCGCAAGGCGATGGGCCGCAGTTGAGACCGGCGGCGGCAGCGGGGCGCCTCATCACGCTCGAAGGCGGGGAGGGGGCTGGCAAATCCACGCTGGCGCGCGCGCTCAAGGAGCGCGCGGAACAACTCGGTCTGCAGGTCACGCTGACGCGCGAACCGGGAGGCTCGCCCAAGGCGGAGGCGATCCGCGAGGTCATCCTCTCGGGAGCCGTCAAGGAGCACGGCCCTTTCGTCGAAGCGCTGATGTTCTCGGCCGCGCGCATCGACCATATCGACCGCCTGATCCGGCCCGCTCTCGCCCGGGGCAACTGGGTGCTCTGCGACCGCTTCATCGATTCGACCCGGGCCTATCAGGGCGCCCTCGGCAGGGTCGACGCGGCCCTGCTGGCGGAACTGGAAGCCGTCACCATCGACGGCCTCCTGCCGGACTTGACGCTGATCCTCGATCTCGATCCCGCCATTGGCCTGGCCCGCGCCGCGCGCCGCCGGGCACCCGACGAGGCCGTCGACCGCTTCGAGGGCGAGGCGCTGGCCTTCCACCGCACGCTGAGGCAGGCCTATCTCGACATCGCCGCCGCCGAGCCGCAGCGCTGCGTCGTGCTCGACGGGGCGCTGCCGCCAGCGGCGCTGGCCCAAGCCGCCTGGACGGCCATCCGCGAGCGGCTGCCGGCGCCACAACCCGCCTGACGATCGGGGCTTGCCCCGCCGCCAGCCCCGGCCCAAAGACGGGCAAGGCGCGACGAAGGACCGACCATGCTGCCCACAACCGACGAGCCGGACCGGCTGCCCAGCGCCCCGCATCCGCGCGAGACGCTGGCGCTGATCGGCCACGAGGCGCAGGAGCGGGCGTTTCTCGCGGCGCTCGCCTCTGGGCGGATGCATCATGGCTGGCTGCTCGGCGGACCGGAGGGCATCGGCAAGGCGAGCTTCGCCTATCGCGCCGCGCGCTTCGTCCTCGCCGCGGGCGACCCCGCCGGCCGCGCCGCAAGCGCGACCTCGCTCGCCATGCCGGAGACCGACCCGGCGACGCGCCGGATCATGGCGCAGTCCCATCCCGACCTGCATCTGCTGCGCCGCATCCCGAAGCCGGACGGCAAGAGCTACACCAGCAACATTCCGGTCGATGCCGTCCGCCGCGTGCTCGACCGCTTCGGCGCCAGCGCGGCCGAGGGCGGCTGGCGCGTCTGCATCGTCGATTCGGCCGAGGATATGGACCGCTCGGCGGCCAACGCCCTGCTGAAGCTGCTCGAGGAGCCGCCGCCGCGCGCGCTGTTCCTGATCGTCGCCCATGCGCCCGGACGGATGCTGCCGACGATCCGCTCGCGCTGCCGGCTGATGACCTTCGCCGCGCTGGAGGAGGCTCAGGTGGCGCAGGCTGGCGAGACGGCGCTGGAGCGGATGGGCGGGCCCTTCGACGCCTCCGCCATCCGTCGCGCCGCCCATCTCGCTGACGGCTCGGTGCGACGCGCCCTGACCTATGTCGATCCCGAGACGCTGGCGCTGGTCGAGGCCGTGCGAGCCCGCCTCGACGCGCTCCCGCGGCTCGACCTGACGGCGCTGATGGCGTTGGCCGAGGATGTCGCGGGCAAAGCCGGCGAGGGCGACTTCGCCATCATGGTCGAAACCGTCCAGAGCTGGCTTTCGGACCATCTCCACGCGCATGCTGCAGCGCAACCGGCGCGTCTTGCACCGCTGGCGGAGGTATGGGACAAGCTGGGAGCAGCGGCCCGCGACGTCGAAACCTACAATCTCGACCGCCGCCCGCTGGTGATGACCCTGTTTCATGATCTGTCGGATGCGGTTGCCCGCTCGCGCGCAGCGTGAAGCGAACCCCGGATCGACGATGGCGACCGCCCCGAAATTCTATCTGACGACCGCGATCCACTACACCAATGGGCCGCCGCATATCGGCCACGCCTATGAGATGGTGGCCTCCGACGCGATTGCGCGCTTCAAGCGGCTCGACGGCTACGACGTCTTCGCCATGACCGGCACCGACGAGCACGGCCAGAAGGTGCAGCGCACGGCCGCCCAGAACGGCCAGTCGCCGAAGGAATTCGTCGACGGCATCGCCGGCCGCTTCCAGGAGATGGAGCAGCGGTTGGGCTGTTCCTTCGACCGCTTCATCCGCACCACCGACGCCGACCACCTGCCCTCGACGCAGGAGCTGTGGCGGCGGATGGAGGACAATGGCGACATCTACCTGTCCAAATATGCCGGCTGGTACTCGATCCGCGACGAGGCCTTCTATGCCGACGAGGAAACCACCCTACTGGCCGACGGCACGCGCCTGGGCGGGCAGGGGACGCCGGTCGAATGGGTCGAGGAGGAGAGCTACTTCTTCCGGCTGAAGGCCTATCAGGAGCGCCTGCTGAAGCTTTACGATGAGGTGCCGGACTTCGTCTCGCCGCCGACGCGCAGGAACGAGATCGTCTCCTTCGTGAAGAGCGGGCTCGAGGACCTCTCGATCAGCCGGACGACCTTCGACTGGGGGCTGCCCGTGCCGGGCGACCCCAAGCATGTGATGTATGTCTGGGTCGATGCGCTGAACAACTACGTGACCGGAACCGGCTTTCCCGATCCGCAGAACCCGCGCGCGCATTACTGGCCGGCCGATGTCCACATCATTGGCAAGGACATCGTGCGCTTCCACACGGTCTATTGGCCCGCCTTCCTGATGTCGGCCGGCCTGCCTCTGCCCAGGCGTGTCTTCGGCCATGGCTTCCTGCTCTCCAAGGGCGAGAAGATGTCAAAATCGCTCGGCAATGTCGTCGACCCCTTCGGGCTGGCGGATGCCTATGGCGTCGATCAGCTGCGCTATTTCTTCCTGCGCGAGGTCTCCTTTGGCCAAGACGGCAATTACAGCCACGAAGCCATCGTCGGCCGCATCAATGCCGACCTCGCCAACGACCTCGGCAACCTCGCCCAGCGCTCACTGTCGATGATCGCCAAGAACTGTGAGGGCCGGGTGCCGCCTTGCGGCGTGCTGACGGAGGCCGACCAGGCCATGCTGGCGCTGGCCGACGCCGCGCTGGGCAAGGCACGCGAGGCCATGACCGACTTCGCGCTGCATGTCGTGCTGTCCGAGATCTGGGCGGTGGTGGCGGAAGCGAACCGCTATTTCGCCGTCAACGAGCCCTGGCGCCTGTCCAAGACCGACCCCGAGCGGCGCGACACGGTGCTCTACGTCACCGCAGAGGTGCTGCGGCAGGTCGCGATCCTGGTCCAGCCGGTGATGCCGTCCTCCATGGCCAAGCTGCTCGATCTCCTCGGCGTGCCCGCGGAGAAGCGCGATTTCGCCGCATTGGGCGAGGGCGGTCGTTTGACGTCCGGTACGGCGCTGCCGGCCCCGAGCGGCATCTTCCCGCGCTATGTCGAGCCCGAAGGCGGCGAGGCCGCCTGATGCTGATCGACACGCATTGTCATCTCGATTTCCCGGATTTCGCCGAGGAGCTCGAGACCTATGTCGCCCGCGCCGACGCGGCGGGTGTCGGCCGGATGGTAACGATCTCGACGAGAGTCGCGCGCTTTCCGGCCTATGCGGCGATCGCCGAGCGCTTTGCCTCCGTCTGGTGCAGCGTCGGCACCCATCCCCACGGCGCGCATGAGGAACTGGACGTCACCGCCGAACAGCTCGTCGCGCTCTCGGCCCATCCCCGCTGCGTCGCCATCGGCGAGGCGGGGCTCGATTATCACTACGACAAGAGCCCGCGCGAGGCTCAGGCCCAGGGGCTGCGCGTCCACATTGCCGCTGCGCGGATCACCCAGCTGCCGCTCGTTATCCATGCTCGCCAGGCCGACGACGACATGATCGCGATCCTGCGCGAGGAGATGGGGAAGGGCGCCTTCCCCGCCATCCTGCACTGCTTCACGGCCGGCGAAGCGCTGGCGATGACGGGTGTCGAACTCGGCCTCTACGTCTCCTTCTCGGGGATCCTGACCTTCAAGACGTCCGAGGAGCTGCGCCGCATCGCCCGGATGGTTCCGCGCGACCGCCTGCTCGTCGAGACCGACGCGCCCTATCTCGCGCCCGTCCCGTTCAGGGGCAAGCGCAACGAGCCGGCCTATGTCGTTGAGACGGCTAAAGTTCTTGGGGATGTGCTGGGCCTGTCCTTCGCGGAGGTTGCGGCGCTGACCACGGCGAATGCGCGGCGCTGCTACTGGAAGATGGACCACGCCGCGCCGCTTGCGCAGGTCGCCTGAGGACGCCGCCATGAGCCTGACGGTGACGATCCTCGGCTGCGGTTCGTCCGGCGGCGTGCCGCGTCCGGCTCTCGGCTGGGGCGATTGTGACCCGACCGAACCGAAGAACCGCCGCCGCCGCTGCTCGATCCTGGTCGAGCGCGACAGCCCGGCTGGAACGACAAGGCTGCTCGTCGACACCTCGCCGGACCTGCGCGAACAATTGCTTGATGCCGGCGTCACGCATCTCGATGCGGTTCTGTTCAGCCATGACCATGCCGACCACACCCACGGCATCGACGATCTGCGCGCGCTGGTCCTGCACAACCGCAAGCGCGTCACCGTCCATGCCGACGCCCGGACGCAAACGTCGCTGACGCGACGCTTCGGCTATCTGTTCGAGACGCCGCCCGGCAGTGCCTATCCGGCGATCCTGGACCTGCAGCCACTGCAGGCAGGCGAACCGCTGGTGATCGATGGTGCCGGCGGTGCCGTCGAGGCACTACCGCTGGCCGTCGAGCACGGGCCAAACTATGAGGCGCTCGGCTTCCGCTTCGGCGGTCTCGGCTATGTGCCCGATGTCAGCCTGATGCCGCGGGCGGCCAAGGCGGCACTCGCCGGACTCGATGTCCTGATTCTCGACTGTCTGCGCGAGACGCCGCATCCGAGCCATTTCAGCCTTCGAGATGCGCTGGCGACGATCGCAGAGTTGAAGCCGGCGCGAGCCGTGCTGACCAATCTTCATGCGGATCTCGATTACAACCGTCTTCGCAACAGGTTGGAGCCCGGGATTGATGTGGCTTTCGATGGGATGAGGCTGAGCGTCTAGCGCACGCTTCGACGAACTGAGCCCACACCAGCATCGGTTTTGGTTCCATAATATGTCTTATGCGAATCGCGGATGGGGGCTCGCGCAAGTTGGCCGACGGTTCCCTCTTCCGCAGCCGGTGGATTTACGCGGACCGTCGATAGGCGAAGTAGCGTCCTTCCGGCACGCCGTCTGGCAACGCCAGCTCATCGAGCAGCGGATGCTCGATCGGCCAGCCACTGACGACCAGCGCCCCGGGCGCCGCCAGGACGACGACATGCGCCGGCAGCCAGGCGAACAGCACGCGATCCCGCTCTGCCACGCCCGTCGTCACATCGGCATGGATCAGCGCGGCGCAGCGGCCGTGGCGCGCCGCGAAGGCCGTCAGCGTCTGCGCCATGTCGCCCGCGACCAGCCGGTCCTCCGGCGGCATCGAGGCTGGGTTCGGTCCGACATCGCGCTCGAAAACGTAGATCTCGCGCTCCGGTAGCCGCTCGCGAAGATGGTCATAGGTGCGCCCGTTGCCGAGGCCGAGCTCGAGCACGAGTCCGTCGCGGCCTCCAATCTCGGCCGCGGCCCAGTCCAGCATGCGTCGCTGCGCCTCCAGACGGCGGATGAAGCTGTCGAGGCGGCTCATGCGAGGCGGAATCCGATGCTGTCACGGGAGCGGCGTCAGGTTGGTGCTCCCGCCCGCATAGCCGCCTCCGCCGCCCGCCGATACCCCCACCAACGGCAGACTTGTCAGGAGGTTCGGCGGATGGCCTTATCCGTCGTGATGCGATGCCCGCTGCCGCGGGCGCAGAACGGCCGCAAAGAGCCGTCGTCACCATCCCAGGGAGGTTTGTCGTCTTCATGCTCACATCACGCGCGCTCGTTTCTGTGGCGGCCGCCGCCACCCTCTGCCTCACGGCTTCCGGGCCAGTGCAGGCTCAGGCCTGGCCGCAGCGGCCGCTCACCTTCATCGTGCCCTTCCCGGCCGGCGGCGGCACGGACGCCTTCGCGAGGCCGCTGGCTGCGCAGCTCGACCAGCAGCTGGGCCAGCGCATCGTCATCGAGAATCGCGGCGGTGCCGGCGGCACCGTCGGCGCCTCGGCGGCATCCAAGATGACGCCGGATGGCTACGGCTTCTTCGTCGGCGCGGCGCATCACGCCATCGCCCCGGCGCTCTATCCGAAGCTGGACTACAACATCCAAACCGATTTCATTCCGATCGCCGTGATCGCGCAGCCGCCGCAGGTCATCGTCGTGCATCCCAAGGTGCAGGCGAAGACGGTTGCGGAGCTGATCGCCTATGCCAAGGCCAACCCCGACAAGCTGAACTATGCCTCGGCCGGCAACGGCACGACGCATCATCTCGCCGGTGAGCTCTTCAAGCTCCAGACCAAGACCAGCCTCACTCATGTGCCCTATCGTGGCGCCGGCCCGGCGCTGCAGGACATCGTCGCCGGCCAGGTCGACGTGCTGTTCGACGGGCTTGGCTCCTCGGCGCCGCAGATCCAGAGCGGGCGCCTGCGCGGGCTTGCGGTGGCGGCCCCGACGCGGTCTGACGCGATCCCCGATGTGCCCACCGCCAAGGAGGCTGGGCTCGACAATTACGAGGTCGCGACCTGGTATGCGCTCTGGGCGCCCAAGGGCACGCCGCCGGAAATCGTCACCCGCATGCGCACTGAGGTCGCCAAGGCGCTGCAATCGCCAATGATCGTCGAAGCCTGGAAAAAGAACGGCTCCCCGATCCCGACGCTCGCCGGGGACGATTTCGGCAAATTCGTCGCGGCCGAGGTCGCGCGCTGGGGCAAGGTCGTCGCCGACGCGCAGGTCAAGCTGGAGTGAGGCCAGCAGACGGCAGGGCGGTCGACCGCCCTGCCCGCGCGACGTCCCTCACGCCGTCAACTCCTCCTCGCCCGCGCCGTCGATCACGGCGCGGGCGATCGTCATCGGAAAGCCGGCCCGCGCCAGTGCCGCCAGATCCTTCTGCCGGTTCGCGGCTCGGTCTCCCCGGTTCCAGGGCCCCAGCCGCTTGCGCCGGGCGGCCTTGCGCGCGGCGGCCAGCTCATCTTCCTCGCTGCCTGCGCTCGCCGCCTGTGCCAGTTCACGGTCGACGCCCTTCGCCGAGAGGCTCGCCGCCACGGCCCGCGACGAGCGCCCCTTGCGCTTCAGGCTCGCGGCGCGGGCCTCGGCGAAGCGCCGGTCGTCGACGAGCCCGGACGACACGCAACGCGCCACCACCTCGTCCAGCATCGTCTCGAAACCGGCCGGATCCTGCTCATGGTGACGGCAGCTCGCGGCAACCTTGCGCGCGAGTACGCGGCGCAGCTGCGCCGCCGGCGCCGCATAGCGTTCGAGATAATGCATCGCCGCGCGCTGGAGATAATCGGGCGTGATCTTGCGCGGCGCGCGTCGCTCGGGCCGTCCCCCGTCCGAGCGGCCTCCTCCGAATCCCATCAGTCGGTGCCGGGCCGAGCGCGCCCGGCCTTCACCGCCGAGCGCTTGTCCTTGGAGACCAGCCTGCGCTCCTTGGAGGCCTTGGTGGGCTTGGTGGGCCGGCGCGCCTGCGGCCGCACCGCCGCCTCCCGGATCATCTCCAGCAGGCGGTCGAGCGCCTCCTCGCGATTCCGCTTCTGGCTGCGCTGACCCTGCGCGACGATGACGATGACGCCGTCCTGCGTCAGCCGGCCACCGGCGAGCTTCATCAGCCGGATCGCGACGTCGTTGGGCAGCGACGGAGAACGGCGCGCATCGAAGCGCAGCTGCACCGCGCTCGACACCTTGTTGACGTTCTGCCCGCCCGGACCGGAGGCGCGCACGAAGCTTTCCTCGATCTCGCTCTCGTCGATCGCGATGGACGGGGTGACTTGAATCATGGGAGGAACCCTAGAGGATTTCAGCGCGAGTTTCAGCCTTTGCAGCCCTCCCCCGACATCGCCCGCCTGATCGAGATCATGGCGGCCCTGCGCACGCCGGGCAGTGGCTGCCCCTGGGATCTCGAGCAGGACTTCGCCTCGATCGCGCCCTACACGGTCGAGGAAGCCTATGAGGTCGCCGATGCGATCGCCCGCGGCGATAGGGTCGACCTGAAGGACGAGCTCGGCGATCTCCTGCTCCAGGTCGTCTTCCACGCCCGCATGGCGGAAGAGGAAGGCGCCTTCGCCTTTCCGGACGTGGTCGAGGCGATCACCGCCAAGCTGATCCGCCGCCACCCGCATGTCTTCGGCGAGGCGCGCGACCTCGCGCCTGAGCAGGTCAAGGCGCTCTGGCACCGCATCAAGGCACAGGAGAAGCGAGACAAGGCCGAAGCCCGCCGGGCCGCGGGCTTGCCGGACAAGCCCGAGGAAAAGGGGCTGCTGGCTGGCGTCACCCAGGGCCTGCCCGCCCTCACCCGGGCCTGGAAGCTGCAGGCGCGCGCCTCCACCGTCGGCTTCGACTGGAACGATGCCCGCCTCGTGCTCGACAAGATCCGCGAGGAGACGGCCGAGATCGACGAGGCGCTGGCCTCGGGCGACAAGGCCGCCATCGCCGAGGAGATCGGCGACCTGCTCTTCGTCGTCGCCAATCTCGCCCGCCATGTCGATGCCGACCCGGAAGGCTGCCTCCAGGCCGCCAACGCCAAGTTCGAGCGCCGTTTCAAGGGCATCGAGCAGAGACTGGAGGCGCAGGGCCGCACCGCTGCGCAGGCGGATCTCGCCGAGCTCGAGGCGCTCTGGCAGCAGGTCAAGCGGGACGAGCGGGCACCCGGCTGACCGCGCGCCGCGTCATAATGGTTCGGTCCTTGCCTGCGGCGCCGGTGGCGCCGGACGGAAGCGACGAAGGGACGGCGTGACAGGACAGGCGCGATGCGCCAGAGACGAAGACGATGAGACAAAGACGTCCCGAGGCCGCTAGCGGCCGCCGCATCGAACCGCTCGCGACGCTGCCGCTGTTCCACAAGCTGGCGGGGCGCAAGGTCGTGCTCGTAGGCGGCAGCGAGGGCGCCCTCTGGAAGGCCGAACTGCTGGCCGCGACCGGCGCCGAGGTAGCGGTGTTCGCGCGCGAAGGGGCCGAGCTATTCGCCGCCCTCGCCGCGGCCCCGCCGGCCGGCACGGTCGTCGTCCATGCGCGCGGCTGGGAGGCGGAGGACCTCGCTGGCGCTGCGCTGGCGATCGGCGATATCGAGGACGCCGACGAGATCGAAGCCTTCGTCGCCGCAGCCCGACGCGCCGGCGCACCGGTCAACATCGTCGACAAGCCTGATTTCTGCGATTTCTCCTTCGGTACGCTGGTCAACCGCTCGCCGCTGATCGTGGCGATCTCGACCGACGGCGCTGCCCCCGTCTTCGGCCAGGCGATCCGCACCCGCATCGAGACGCTGCTGCCCGCGACGCTGAAGGCCTGGGCCCAGGCCGCCAAGGACTGGCGCCCCGCCGTGCAGGCGCGCGAACTGCCCTTCGCCCTGCGACGCGCCTTCTGGGAGCTGTTCACCGCGAGAGCGATGAGCGAGTCCGGCCGCCTGCCGGAGGAGGCGGACCGCGCGGAGCTGTTCGCATCGCTGGAGCGCATCGAGGCCGCGCCGGGTCGCGGCCGGGTCTCGCTCGTCGGCGCCGGCCCCGGTGACGCGGAACTCCTGACCCTGAAGGCGATCCGCGCCCTGCAGAGCGCCGACATCATCCTCTATGACGATCTCGTCTCGCCGGGCGTACTCGAGCTCGCGCGGCGCGAGGCCAAGCGCATGATGGTCGGCAAGACCGGCTACGGCCCCTCGGTCAAGCAGAGCGACATCAACGCGCTGATCGTCTCGCTCGCCGGCCAGGGCAAGCATGTCGTGCGGCTGAAGGGCGGCGACCCCGGCATTTTCGGCCGTGCCGGCGAGGAGATCGAGGCCTGTCGGGTCGCGGGCCTGCCGGTGACAATCGTGCCCGGCATCTCGGCCGCGCAGGGCGCGGCGGCGACGCTGGGGGTCTCGCTGACGCATCGGGACCATGCGCGCCGGCTGCAGTTCGTCACCGGTCACGCCCGCAGCGGCGAATTGCCGGAGGATCTCGACTGGCGGGCCATGGCGGACCCCGCCGCCACCACCGTGATTTACATGGCCCGCGCGACGCTGGCCGGCTTCCGCGACCGGGCCCTCGCCGCCGGTCTCGACCCCGCCACCCCGGCCGTCGCCATCCAGTCGGCGACGCGGCCGGACGAGCAGCATCTGCGCGCCACCATCGCCACCCTGCCCGAGCGGATTGCGGAGTTGCCCAGGGGCGGCCCCGTTCTGGTCCTGGTCGGCCATGCGCTGGGCCAGGCCCAGGCCGCCGCTTCGGACGAGGCGCAGCTGCGCCGCGCCTGACGTCGCTGCGCGCAACGGTCTCGCCTCATGCCGATCGGGCGGCTATGCCTATCGGCGAAGCAGGATCGCGAGGAACGAGAAATCATGAAAGCACGGGCGCGTTGGGTCGAAGGCATGGCCTTCATGGGCGAATCCGGCAGCGGCCACGCCGTCGTGATGGATGGCGCGCCGGAATATGGCGGTCGCAATCTCGGCATCCGGCCGATGGAGATGCTGCTGATCGGGCTGGCTGGCTGCACCGGCTTCGACGTCGTGCAGATCCTCAAGAAGGGGCGCGAGCCGATCACCGGCTGCGAGGTCGAAGTCGAGGCGCAGCGCGCCACGGAGGACCCCAAGGTCTTCACCCAGATCCACCTCGCCTACCGCATCAGCGGGCGCGGCCTGTCGCGGGCCAAGGCGGAGCGGGCCGTGACCCTGTCGAAGGAAAAATACTGCTCAGCCTCGATCATGCTCGGCGCGACCGCGAGCTTCACCTACGCGATCGACATCGTCGACGAACTTGCAGAGGCTGTTGCATGAGCGAGACCCCATTCGCCGGTCTGATCGCCCCCGAGGAGCTGCTGGCACGGCTGGGCGATCCGAAGCTTGTCGTGCTCGACATCCGCTCGTCGATCGACGGCGGCGGCAAGGCCGCCTATGAGTCCGGCCACATCCCCGGCGCCGTCCATACCGATTATGTCGGCGATGGCTGGCGCACCAAAGTCGGCCAGGCGCCCGGTCTGCTGCCGCCACTCGAGCATCTCGCCGCGCTCGTCGGCCGGCTCGGGATCAAGCCGCACTATGACGTCGTCATCGTCCCCGCCGGCGTCAGCGCCACCGATTTCGCCGCCGCGGCGCGCATCTACTGGACACTGAAAACGATCGGCCATGGCCAGCAGGCCATCCTCGACGGCGGCTTCCGCGCCTGGACGGCCGTTTCCGCGCGCCCGGTCGAGACCGGCTCCTCGCCGCAGCGCACGGCCCCGCCCTACCCGGTCGTCATGCAGCAGCGCCTGCGCAGCACGGCCGACGCCACGCTGGTGGCCTCGCGCAGCAAACTCGCGACCCTCGTCGATGCCCGCTCGGCCAGCTATTTCGATGGCCGCGAGAAGGCACCCGAAGCGGCCCGCGCCGGCCATATCCCCGGCGCCTTGTCGCGTGACTATGCCGAGGCTTTCGATCCCGCCACCGGCAAACTCAAGCCGCGCGACGCGCTGGTAGCGCTCTACGGCAGTATCCCCAAGGGCCCGGCGATCTCCTATTGCAACACCGGCCACACCGCCGCGCTCAACTGGTTCGTGCTCGCGGAGCTGCTCGGGCGCGAGGAGGTCTCGCTCTATGATGGCTCGATGACCGACTGGACGCAGGACCCCGAGCGCCCGGTGGCGACAGGGGCAGGCTGACAACAGGGCCGTCATTGCGAGCGCAGCGAAGCAATCCAGGGCCATCGAGCTCTGCCGCTCCTGGATTGCTTCGCTGCGCTCGCAATGACGATGAGGCGTCTTCGCACATAGTCCGCCGCATTTGCCAAACAGCCTGAAAGCGTTCAAAGGAAGCGCGCGCGAGCCTCGGGCCGCGCCGCCTCCATTCAGAGCTGTCGAGTTTGCCGCCGATGAACGCCGTCGCGCCGAAGATTTCTTTCGTTTCGCTGGGTTGCCCCAAGGCGCTGGTCGATTCCGAGCGGATCATCACCTCGCTGCGCTCGGAAGGCTATGAGCTCTCCAAGAGCCATGCGGGCTCCGACCTCGTCATCGTCAACACCTGCGGCTTCCTCGACTCGGCCAAGGCGGAATCGCTCGAGGCGATCGGCGCCGCGATGTCGGAGAACGGCAAGGTCATCGTCACCGGCTGCATGGGCGCCGAGCCCGAGCAGATCCGCGACCGCTTCCCCAACTTGCTCGCGATCACCGGGCCGCAGGCCTATGAGAGCGTCGTCTCGGCCGTGCACCAGGCGCTGCCGCCGCGCCACGACCCCTTCGTCGATCTCGTGCCTGACCAGGGCATCAAGCTGACGCCGCGCCACTACGCCTATCTCAAGATTTCCGAGGGCTGCAACAACCGCTGCAGCTTCTGCATCATCCCGAAGCTGCGCGGCGATCTCGTCTCGCGGCCAATCGGCGAGGTGCTGCGCGAGGCCGAGAAGCTGGTCAAGGCCGGCGTCAAGGAACTGCTGGTGATCTCGCAGGACACCAGCGCCTACGGCCTCGACATCAAGTACCAGCCCTCGCTATGGCAGGACCGCGAGGTGCGCACCCGCTTCTTCGAGCTCGCCCGCGAACTCGGCCAGATGGGGGTCTGGGTGCGGATGCACTATGTCTACCCCTACCCGCATGTCGACGAGGTCATCCCGCTGATGCAGGAGGGGCTGATCCTGCCCTATCTCGACATCCCCTTCCAGCACGCTTCTCCCAATGTCCTCAAGGCGATGAAGCGTCCGGCTCATCAGGACAAGACGCTCGACCGGCTGCGGAAATGGCGCGAGATCTGCCCCGACCTCGCCATCCGCTCGACCTTCATCGTCGGCTTCCCCGGCGAGACCGAAGAAGACTTTCAGTTCCTGCTCGACTGGCTGAAGGACGCCAGGCTCGAGCGCGTCGGCGCCTTCAAATACGAGCCGGTCAAGGGCGCGCCCGCCAACGACCTCGGCCTCCCCCTCGTCCCCGAGGAGGAGAAGGAGGCGCGCTGGCACCGCTTCATGAAGGCGCAGGCCGAAATCTCGACGCGCATCGTCAGGAACCGCGTCGGCAAGCGGATTCCTGTCATCATCGACGAGGCCGGCCCGACCGTGGCCAAGGGCCGCTCGAAATGGGATGCGCCGGAGATCGACGGCAACGTCTATGTCTCAAGCCGCCGCCCGCTGCGCCCGGGCGACATCGTCTCCGTCAAGATCGAGCGCGCCGACGCCTACGACCTGCACGGCGTCGCGGTCTGAGCATTGTCCCGTCATTGCGAGCGCAGCGAAGCAATCCAGGGGACGTCGAGCGCGACCTTCTGGATTGCTTCGCTGCGCTCGCAATGACGATCAGCGTCAGAAGATCTGGCAGATCCGGCGGATGACCTTGCCGTTGCGGTCGCGCGCGACCGTGTTGTCGCCGTTGCAGGCACCCATGGCCTGAGTCTCGTCCTGCGCCGTCCTCCCACCCTTCGGCGGCGTGTCGCAACTGTCAGTCGGGCAGTCCGTTCGCGCCCGGCGCGGCTCGGAAGGGCGCGTCAGGCGCGCCTTGTCCTCGGCGGCGATCGCCAGCGTCAGGCCGGGCGCCCCGGCCGGCAGCGTGACGCGGCCCTGGCGGCCGTTCTGCTGCGCGAGCGCAACCGTCGCGATGGTGAGCGAGGCGAGGAAGAAACCGCAGTAGCGAAGGGCGCGGGACATGGGCGTCACCCGAATGAGCATCAGCGTTCTGCTGACCCTCCTTCGTCGCGGCGGCGCGGCCGTAGGTTCACATCGCCGGTGACACGGCACGGCGGCGCGGCCAAAGCCGTCGCCCCAGCCACCAGCCAAAACGCTGCGCCAGCATGGCGAGCGCGATCGCGTAACCGATCAGGGCGAGCATCCAGCCGACTGCACTGAGGCTGAGCGCCCCCAGCACCAGCGCCCCGCGCCCCAGCACCTTCAGGATCGCCCGCGTCGTCGTGCCCTTGGCCGCGCCGAGCTTCGCCGCCTTGCCGATGTCGCCGGCATCCTCCGCGACGGCGAGCACCTGCCGCAGTCCCCGCGAACCGGTACGCGTATAGACCGCGCCGGCATCCTGACCGAGCGCGGCGAAGCGCGCCATCGCCGCCGGCTTGACGATGCCGCCGGCCGCGACGCGCGCCGCCGCGAGGTCTAGCCGGGACGCCGCCGTCAGGCTCGCATTCAGGGCCGGGCGGTCGATCGCATCGACCGCCGTGCGCGTCAGGTTGGCGGTCAGAGCGGGCGAGAGTATCTTCGCCTTGCTCGCCGCCTTGACCGCGCTCAGGCCGTTGCGGGCCGGCAGCGAACCACCGAGGCTGACCCAGGTCGCGGCGCTAATGGCGAGCCCCGCCGCGGCGATGGCGAGCACGGCGCCGTCAGCCCCCTCCCCGCCGAGCCATTTGCGGCCCTCGACGGCAAGGTCGCGCAGATCGCCATAGCCGGTGACGTCGCCGACGAGCGCGCCCGCGAAGGCCGCGCCGCTCTCGCGGTCGCCGGCGAGGAAGCCCTGGCCGAAATCGCTGACGGCCTGGATGATGGCGCCGTCCTTCAGCGCCTGCAGCTTTTGCCGACGCTCGGCCGACACCGGCAGACCGCGCTCGGCGGCCAGAGCGACGAAGCTCTCGGCCAGTTCCGTGTCGCGCGCCGCCAGCGCCGCGTCGATCTCGGCGTCGATCCGGGCAGCGTTGAGCACGCCTGCGAGGCGCAGGTCGGCCAGTACAGCGGGGTCTTCCGCCGCCGCGACCTCGCGCCAGTGCTGGACGCCCTGCGGCAGCACGAGCGACCCGGCCGCCGCCAGCGACAGCCCGAGCCCGAAGCCGAGCACAACCCGTTTCATCCCGCCTGCGACCCCTGCCCGATCCGTCCCGCACCACCGGGACGAATAGGCGATACCAGTCGATTGGGGCGAGATTTCAAGGCACCGCGCGTCGGCTCAGGGAATCAGCACCGTCGAGCCCGTGGTGCCGCGGCTCTCCAGCGCGCGATGCGCGTTTGCAGCGTCCGCCAGCGCGAAGCGCGCGTTCACCGGCACCACGACCTTGCCGGACGCGACCGCGCCAAACAGGTTAGACGCCATCTCGACCATGGTCTCGCGCTTGGCGATATGGGTGAAGAGCGTCGGCCGCGTCACATAGAGCGAGCCCTTGGGGCCGAGCAGGCCGAGATTGAAGGGCTCGACCGTGCCGGACGCATTGCCGAAGCTTGCCAGCACGCCGAAGGGCTGCAGGGTGTCGAGCGAGGGCAGGAAGGTGTCCTTGCCGACGCCGTCATAGACCACGGCGCAGAGCTTGCCGCCGGTGATCTCCTTCACCCGCGCCACGAAATCCTCCTCGCGATAGAGGATGACATGGTCGGCGCCATGCGCCTTGGCGAGTTCGCCCTTCTCCTTGGAGCCGACGGTGCCGATCACGGCAGCGCCCAGCGCCTTGCCCCATTGGCAGAGGATGAGCCCGGTCCCGCCGGCCGCGGCATGGACGAGGATCGTGTCGCCCGGCTTTACCTTGTAGGTCCGGTGCAGCAGATACTCCGCCGTCATGCCCTTCAGCATCATGCTCGCGGCAGCCTCGAAGGAGACCGCCTCGGGCAGCGCCACCGTCGAGTTGACCGCGACGATGCGCTCCTCGGCATAGGAGCCGAGCGTCGCGACATAGGCCACCCGGTCGCCCGGCTTGAACTCGGTGACGCCCGGGCCGACGGACACGACCTCGCCGGCCGCCTCGTTGCCCGGAACGAAGGGCAGATGCGGCGCGGGATAGAGCCCGGTGCGGAAATAGGTGTCGATGAAGTTGAGACCGATGGCCCGGTTGCGCACCAGAAGCTCGCCCGGCCCCGGCGCCGGCAGCGTGATGTCCTCGAGCTGCAGCACCTCGGGCCCGCCGGTCTTGTGGATGCGGATCGCCTTGACCATGTCGTCATCTCCCTGAACGTTGGGACAGGACCATAAGGCCTTGGCGCGGCTGCGCAACGGGGCCGGGGCGCGGCCGGCGCATCACGTCCCTGCGATCCTGCGACGCCCCGCCCCGTGGCCAATCCCGCCCGTCTGGCGTAACCAGAACGGCATGACGACACCGCGCATGGACCAGGTCGACATCGCCATCGTCGGGGCCGGCGCCGTCGGGCTCGCGGCCGCGCTTGCGCTGGCCGAAGGCGCGCGCCGCATTGCCCTGCTCGGCCCCATCCCGACCCATCGCGATGGCCGCACCGTCGCCCTGCTCGACGGCTCCTGGCGGCTGCTCGGCGAGCTCGGCCTGCATGACGCGCTGGCCGACAAGGCCGCACCGCTGGCCGTGATGCGCCTCGTCGACGACACCGGCAGCCTGTTCCGCCAGCCCCCGGTCGAGTTCCGCGCCTCCGAGGTCGGCCTGCCGGCCTTCGGCTGGAATGTCGAGAATGCCGAGCTGGTCGCAGCGCTGGCGGCCAGGCTCACCACCACCGCCGGTATCCGCCACGAGCCCGGCCTGGTCTCCGGCATCACGCCCGACGAGGACGGCGTCGTGCTGTCGGGCGAGGGCTTTTCGCTGCGGGCCAGGCTCGTCATCGGCGCCGACGGGCGCCGCTCGCGGGTGCGCGAGGCGGCCGGCATCGCCGGCCGCGACTGGGATTATCCGCAGAGCGCTCTGACCGCGATCTTCGCCCATGCCCGCGACCATCGCGACGTCTCGACCGAATTTCATACCCGCAAGGGTCCCTTCACCCTCGTCCCCCTGCCCGGCCGCCGATCCTCGCTGGTCTGGCTGCTCGATCCCGCCGAGGCAGACGGGGTCGCGGCGCTCGACGACGCCGCCTTCGCCCGCCGCGTCGAGCGGCAGGCGCATTCCCTGCTGGGCACGATGCGGCTCGACGGGCCGCGCGGCCGCGTGCCGATGGGCGGGCTCTCGGTCGAACGTTTCGGCGCCGATCGCATGGTCCTCGTCGGCGAGGCCGCCCATGTCTTCCCGCCGATCGGCGCGCAGGGCCTCAATCTCGGCCTGCGCGACGTGACGGCGCTGCGCGATGCGGTGGACGAAACCTCCGATCCCGGCGCGCCGGCGGCGGTCGCGGCCTATGACCGGGCCCGGCAGGCCGATGTGCGCCTGCGCACCGGCGCGGTCGACACGCTCAACCGCACGCTGCTGACCGATCTCATGCCGGCGGATCTGCTGCGCGGCGCCGGTCTCCTGGCGCTGTCCCGCATCGGCCCGTTGCGGCGGCTGGTGATGCGGCAGGGGCTCGCCGGCGGGATGGCGCGGTAGCGCCCCTACCCCAGCAGGCTCTCAGTATCCGCTCCGCTGGCCGCGACCTCGCGCAAGGCCATCGCCTGCTCGCGGAACACCGGCGCCAGCGGCAGCGGCGTCGAGACCAGCCGGCGACCGCCAGGCTCCTGGACCTGCGTGTCGAACAGCCCGCGCGCCGTCAGATGCGGATCGGCCACCGCCTCCTCCAGCGTGCGCACCACCGTGCAGCAGCAGTCACGCGGCTCCAGCGTTTCGCGCCAGTGAGCGGCGGGCCGGCCGGCGATGATCGCCGCAATGCCGGCACGCGTGGCCTCGGGATCGGCGCGGTCGTCGCGCAGGGCGGGCGCGAGCCCGATCGCCTCGCTGAAGGTGTCCCAGAATTTCGGCTCCAGCGCCCCCACCGCCAGGAACCAGCCGTCCTGCGTCGCATAGAGGCCGTAGCGCGGGCTCGCTCCGGTCAGCAGCCCCTCCCCGCCCTCCGGGTAGCTGCCGCTCGCCTGGCCCTGCGCCAGCCCGTACCAGGCGAAGGCCGGCATCGCATCAGTCATGGCGATGTCGAGATGGCAGCCCTGTCCGCTGCGCTCGCGCTGGCGCAGCGCGAGCAGGATGTTGAGCACGGCCGGCATGGTGCCACCGGCGATGTCGGCGACCAGCGGCGGCGGCAGGGGAGCCGCCGCGCCGGCCCGCAGCGACTGGCCGAGCAGCCCGCCGACCGCCTGGTAGTTGATGTCGTGCCCGGCCTCCTGCGCGCGCGGGCCGAACTGGCCGTAACCGCTGATCGAACAGTAGATCAGCCGGGGATTGATCGCCGCAAGCGCCGCAGGACCAAACCCGAGCCGCTCCATCACGCCCGGCCGGAACTGCTCGATCAGGATGTCGGCGGCCTCGATCAGCGGCGTCAGCCGCGCCAGCGCGTCCGGTGCCTTCAAATCGATCTCGACGCTCGCCTTGCCGCGGTTGAGCACGGCATAGGGGGCCGACGTCTCGCCGAAGCGCGGCGGAAAGCGGCGCATCTCCTCCCCGCCCGGCCGCTCGACGCGGATGACCCGCGCGCCGGCCTCGGCCAGGAACAGGCTCGCCATCGGCCCCGGTAGCAGGGTGGAGAAATCGAGGACCGTGAGGTCGTCCAGCGGCAGCATCGGCAATCCGGCGCGGGGCCGGCGGACCGGCGATCAGGGGAAGAGGTCGGCCGCCATCCTGCCCGTCTTCACCAGCCACAGGAAGCCCGTCAGCGACACCATCGAGACGACGGTGCCGATCAGGATGCAGGCCGAGGCGCGGTCGATGCCGACGCGGTACTGCGTCGAGATCATGAAGATGTTCAGCGCCGGCGGCAGCGCCGCCATGATCACGCCGGTGAAGATCCAGATGTCGGGGAAATTGCCGATCGCCGAGAGCAGCAGCCAGATCAGCAGCGGGTGCAGCACGAGCTTGATCGCGACCAGCACCGGCACCTCGGCCGGCAGCGTCTTCATCGGCCGCAGCGCCACGGTGACGCCGAGCAGGAAGAGCGCACAGGGCGCGGCCGCCTGCGACAGCCACAGCGTCATCTTGTCGAGCACCGAGGGCAGCTCGAAATGGGTCGCGCTGGCGAGGATGCCGAGCAGCGTCGCGACGTTGAAAGGATGCGTCGCGACCTGCCAGGCGACCTGCCGGGCGGTATCGAGCGGGCTCTTCTTCTCGACGCCCGCCAGCGCCATCAGAAAGGGGATGATCGAGAACAGCAGCAGGCTGTCGAAGACGAAGATCAGCACGAGCGGCGCGCTCGCAGCCGGCCCCAGCGCCGCCAGCAGCAGGGGCGGACCCATATAGCCGATGTTGGAATAGGAGCCGGCGACGCCCTGCATCACCGCCTGCGGCAGGTCGCCTCGCGTCGCCCGCAGGCCGACCGCAAGCGACAGCATGAAGACCAGGAAGGTCGACAGCGTCGTCGCCAGGATGAAGCGGCCATTGGCCAGTTCCGTCACCGGCTTGTCGGCGATCAGCCGGTAGAACAGCGGCGGCAGCGCGACATAGATCAGGAAGAACTGCAGCCAGACCAGCCCCGCCTCTGGCAGGCGCTTCCACCGGCCGATGACGAAGCCGAGCAGGATCAACCCGAAGAAGGGCGCGACGAGATTGGCGATGGTGGCGAGATCGGCCATGCGGTCGACAGTCCCAGCGGAGGCGCCGACCGCGAGAGGGATCGACCTGCCCGGCGCTGTTTAGCCGGTGCCGGCCCGCACGCAAGACGCAAGGACGCCGGGGCGTCCAGCGAAGGATGCGGGCAAGACTGAATACCTAGGAATAAATAGACGGATTATCGTCCTAGGCATTCTGTCTCCGCTATCTCTCCCACCCAAGGGAGGATGGACGCGCCCTTCCCGCTCCGCCACATTCGCTGCACCGCAGCAGGGAGTGCCCGATGACCACCAAGACGCCGCGCCAGTTCTTCCGGCCTCTCGCGATCGGCGCGCCCGAGCCCTTTCGGGAGCTGCCGCTGCGGCTCGAGCGGATGATCCATTTCGTGCCTCCGCATCTGGAGAAGGTTCGCGCCAAGGTCGGCGACCTCGCGCCTACCGTCGACATCGTGCTCGGCAATCTCGAGGATGCGATCCCCGTCGAGGCCAAGCAGGCGGCGCGGGACGGCTTCATCGCCATGGGCCAGGCGGTGGATTTCGGAAAGACCGGGCTGTGGACGCGGGTGAATGCGCTGAACTCGCCCTGGTTTCTCGACGACATCACCGCGATCATGGGCCAGATCGGCGGCAAGCTCGACGTCGTGATGGTGCCCAAGGTCGAGGGCCCCTGGGACATCCATTATGTCGACCAGCTGCTCGCCCAGTTCGAGGCGAAGTATTGTCTGCCCAAGCCGATCCTGATCCACGCCATCCTTGAGACGGCCGAAGGCGTCAAGAACGTCGAGACCATCGCCACCGCCTCGCCGCGCATGCACGGCATGAGCCTGGGCCCGGCCGATCTCGCCGCCTCCAGGGCGATGAAGACGACGCGCGTCGGCGGCGGTCATCCCGAATACAAGGTCATCGCCGATCCCACATCCGATGGCGCGCCGCGCGCCGTCGCGCAGCAGGACCTCTGGCACTACACGCTGGCGAAGATGGTCGATGCCTGCGCGGCGGCCGGCATCAAGCCCTTCTACGGCCCCTTCGGGGATTTTGCGGACGAGGCCGCCTGCGAGGCCCAGTTCCGCAATGCCTTCCTGCTCGGCTGCGCCGGCGCCTGGACGCTGCACCCCTCGCAGATCGCCATCGCCAAGCGCGTCTTCAGCCCGGATCCGGCCGAGGTCGCCTTCGCGAAGCGCATCCTTGAGGCGATGCCCGACGGCTCGGGCGCGGTGATGATCGACGGCAAGATGCAGGACGACGCCACCTGGAAACAGGCCAAGATCATCGTCGATCTCGCGAGGCAGGTCGCGGCGCGCGATCCGCAGCTCGCCGCGCATTACGGCATGTGATGGGGCGCAGCGCGAAAAGCGGTTGATTTCGACCTATTTGCGACGCAATTCTCACGCAAGCGCAAGGGTTCACCCTGCTCTTCCGTACCGATGGATCGATCAGAGATGCAAGCACGTTCCGCCAAGTTCAGGATCGGCCAGGTCGTCAAGCACCGGGTCTACCCGTTCCGGGGCGTGATCTTCGACGTCGACCCGGTCTTCTCCAACACCGAGGAATGGTGGCTGGCGATCCCCGAGCATTTGCGCCCGTCCAAGGACCAGCCCTTCTACCACCTCTTCGCCGAGAACGAGGAGACGGAATACGTCGCCTATGTCTCGGAGCAGAACCTCGTCATCGACGACACCGGCCGCCCCGTGCGCCATCCGCAGGCGAAGGAATTCTTCCGCCGCGACCGCAAGGGCCGCTACCAGATCGACCGCGCCGGGCTGAACTGACCGGCAAGCCGGCTCCCGAGCCCCTGAAGCGAAACAGGCCGCCCTCCCGGGCGGCCTGTCTGCTTTTGAGGCGGTGAAACCTGCTCAGGGCTTCGGCGGGGTCGCCGGAGCGGCACCCGGAGCCGGAGCGGCGCCCGGCGCCGCATTGGCCCCGCCGCCGCCGAGCCGCTGGCGCAATTCCTCCTGGCGCTTGGCCAGTTCGTCCTGGAGCTGCTTCTGCTGCTCTTCCAGCACCTTCGGGTCGATCGCCGGGCCGTCGAAGCCCTTGGCGAAATCCGTCAGCGGGATCGAGAAGGAGACCTCTCGGGCGCCCTGGTTCTGCACGCTGACGCTGAGATTGTTGCCCTTCTTCATCGCGTTGATGAAGTCGTCCTTCACCTGCGCCTCGGCGAAGCAGCCATTCGGGAAGCAGATCGCGTAGCGCCCGGCGGTCGGCTGGGCGGTGTCGACGCCGAAGCGGATGCCGGGCTGCAGCAGCAGGCCGAGCGGCATCAGGAAGCGCACGATCTTGTTGGGGTCGCCCTTGACGTCGTAGATCGCGACGGCGAGCACCGGCTGGCCCTGATCCGAGACGAAGTCGCGGGTGGTGTAGCAGATTTCCTTGTTGGCGGCCTCGTCCTTGCCGCAGACCTTGGTCCAGCTCGTCTGCGAGGGCTCCGGCTTGACCTGAACGACGGTCGGCCCGCTCGCCTGACCCTGGGCCGGCTGGGCGGGAGCCGGCTGCGCCGGGCGCGGATTGGCGGGACGCGGTTGCGCCTGCTGCGCGAAGGAGGCCATCGGCGCGAGGCCGATCGCGGTGCTGAGTGCAACGCTCAGGGCGCGAGCGGACAGGCGAAACGAAGCGGACATGGCACTTTCCTTAAATCACGCGAATTCGGGATCACGACTTCGCAAGCCGCGCGCGTCACCACCGACAGCCCCATCGCATATCCGCGCCGGCTATCGCAAGCCGTGCACTTCAGGGGCGAATGCGGCGTGAGCATGACGTATCGGCTCCGGCTTTAGCGAGTTCCGCCAAGGGATTCCAGCCCGAATAGCTGCCCGGCGCCGGCCCCGTCGTGATATCGTCGGCCCGAGAATCAGGTCGGACGATGCTTTTGCTTGACGCGGCCCGGGCGGCCTCACGCGCCGCGGCCTTTACCCTGACGGTCCTGTCGGCGCTCATCCTGGGGATGGCGGCGGCGGCGCGCGCCGAATCGCCCGCGATCGACCACGCCATTGCGATGCATGGCGAGCCAGCCCTGCCGCGCGGCTTCGCGCATCTGCCCTATGCCGATCCGAAGGCGCCCAAGGGCGGGCGCATCGTCTTCGGCCAGCAGGGCACCTTCGACAGCCTGAACCCGCTGGTCGTGCTCGGCGTCGCGCCCGACGCCGTCCCGCGCTATGTCCAGCAGAGCCTGCTCTTCCGCTCGGCCGACGAACCCTTCACAGCCTATGGGCTGCTCGCCTCGCGGGTGGAGCTGAACGAGGCCCGCACCCGGCTGGCCTTCGAGATCGACGAGCGCGCCCGCTTCTCCGACGGCACGCCGGTGACCGCGCAGGACGTGGTCTTCACCTTCGAGATGCTGAAGACGAAGGGCAAGCCCTTCCACCGCTCCAGCCTCGGCCGCGTCACCCGGGTCGAGGCCCCCTCGCCGCGCCGGGTCGAGTTCGAGCTGGGCGACGGCAGCAATCGCGAGCTGCCGCTGGTCATCGGCGCCATGCCGATCTTCGCCAAGCATGCGACAAATGCCGAGACCTTCGGCGAGACCAGCTTCAAGCCGGCGCTGGGCTCGGGCCCCTATGTCGTCTCCGATCTCGTTCCGGGCGCGACCATCACCCTGAAGCGGCGCAGCGACTTCTGGGCCGAGGATCATCCGCTGACCCGCGGCCTCTATAACGCCGACGAGATCCGCTACGATTTCTATCGCGACGCAAACGCCCTGTTCGAGGCCTTTAAGGCCGGGCTCTACGATGTCCGCATCGAGCCGGATCCAACGCGCTGGATGACCGGCTACGACATCCCCGCCGTCCGCGACGGGCGCATCGTGAGAGAAACGCTGCGCTTCGAGGCGCCCAAGGGCATGACCGGGCTCGTCTTCAACACGCGCCGCCCGCTCTTCGCCGACATCCGCGTGCGCGAGGCGCTGGCGATGATGTTCGATTTCGAATGGGTCAACCGCAATCTCTTCCACGGGGTCTATCGGCGCGCCGGCAGCTTCTTCTCGGACTCGGAGCTCTCGGCGCTCGGCCAGCCGGCGGGGCCGCGCGAGCAAGCCCTGCTCGCCGCCTTCCCCGGCGCCGTCAGGCCCGACATCCTGGCGGGCACCTGGGTCCCATCGGCCACCGACGGCTCGGGCCGCGACCGCGAGCAGGCCCGCCGTGCGCTCGATCTGCTCAACAAGACGGGCTACGGCCTCGTCGACGGCGTGCTGCGGACGATGAAGGGCGGCGATCCGCTCGCCTTCGAGATCACCGTCACCAACCGCCCGCAGGAGCGTCTGGCACTGAACTACGCCCAGTCGCTCGGCCGCCTCGGCATCCGCGTCGATGTCCGGCTGATCGACGACGTGCAGTACTGGCGCCGGCTCTCGGCCTTCGACTTCGACATGATCCAGTGGACCTGGCCGGTCTCCGCCTCCCCCGGCAACGAGCAGATCGGCCGCTGGGGCTCGGCCAATGCCGGCCGCAAGGGCTCACTGAACTATGCCGGTGTCGCCTCGCCGGCCGTCGACGCGACCCTGCAGGCGCTGTTGGCGGCCCGCGAGCGGGAGGACTTCGTCGCCGCCGCGCGCACGCTCGACCGGCTGCTGCTCTCGGGCTTCTACGTCGTGCCGCTCTACTACCTGCCGGACACCTGGATCGCCCATGGGCGCGACATCGTGCTGCCGGCGCGCAAGCCCGCCTTCTTCCTGTCCACCGAAGTCCTGGCGCGCCTCCCGGCGACGCCGGCCCCGGCCAATTGAGAGACGGCGCGATGCGGGCCGAACCGGACGAAGCCACCGCCCTGCTCGACGGCCTCCATTTCGACACGCTGCTCCAGGCGCTCGCGGCCGGGCGCGGCTATGAGCCAGCCCTGCGCGACCCGCCGGGCCGCCAGGGCTGGAGCGATGTCGTGCCGGGCTCGCTCAGCTTCGGCCAATTGCACGCCGCGACCGACCGTCTCGCCCGTCTCCTTTCGATCAACCGGGCCCAGCCCGGCGCCCGCGTCGCGATCCTGGCTCCGCTCGGCCCCGAAGCGGTGCTCTCCGTATTGGCCTGCCTGCGGGCCGGCCTCTCGCCGATGCTGATGCCGATGCACGGCAACGAGCTGGAATTGCTGCGGCTGATCGAAGCCACCGACGCGGTGATGGCGCTCGGCGTCGCCCGCGTCGGCCCACTGCGCCCGCTGCTGATGCTGCGGGAACTCGCGGTGCGCGCCTTCGGCACGCGCTTCGTCGGCGGCTTCGGCGCGGAGGTGCCGGACGGCATCGCCCCGCTCGACAGGCTGATGGACAGCGCGACCTTGCACCCGCTGCCGGAGGTCGAGCGGCGGGCCGGACTCCAGGTCGTCGACGGCGCGACGATGTCAGGCCCTGTCGAGATCAGCGAGCGCGACGTGCTCGGCAAGGCGCTGGAGATCTCCCGCCTGCTCAAGCCGATGGAATCTTCGCGGATCGTGACTACACTGGTCGGCGGCGATCTCGCTGCGCTCGCCAGCGGCCCCGCCATGGCGATGCTGACGGGTGTCGAGCTGCTGCCGCTCGGCCTGTTCAGCCTGGGCGACCTGCAGGCCTGCATCGAGGGCGGCCGCAACGTGCATCTGGTGCTGCCGGGCGCGATGGAGCCGGCCCTCGCGCAGTCACGCCTGGCGAGCCACCCCGCGCTGGCGAGCCTCGTCTTCGTCCAGCGCCCGGCCGGCAGCCGCGCCCTACCCGCCATCGACCGGCCAGACGTCGCGATCGTCGACATCGATGTCGCGGGCGCCGCCGAGATCTCCGTCAGCCGGCGCTGAGCTGCAGGCGCTTCACGCGGCCTTCTTGCGCTCGGCGATCCGCGCCAAATCGGTCAAAAGGCGCCGGGTCTCCTTCAGCCGGGCTTCCGCCGACTCCAGGTCGTCGATGAAGACGACGCGCATGTCCGGGCGCACCTTGGCGAGCGTCCCCATCTTCGCGACATAGGAGACGAGCCCTTCAGGGTTCGCGAACTCGTTGTCGCGGAAGGCAACGATGATGCCCTTGGGCCCGGCCTCGACCTTCTCGACATTGGCGCGCTTGCACAGCGCCTTGATCGCGACGATCTCGAGCAGCTGCTTGACCTCCTCCGGCAGTGGGCCGAAGCGGTCGACCAGTTCGGCCCCGAAGGACTGCAGCTCGCCGTCGTCGTCGAGGGTCGAAAGCCGCTTGTAGAGGGTCAGCCTCAGCGTCAGATCGGTGACGTAATGCTCGGGGATCATCACCGGCGCGCCGATCTGGATCGTCGGCGACCACTGCGTCTCGCTCTCGTACTCGACACCCGCCTTGAGGGCCGCCACCGCCTCTTCCAGCATCTGCTGGTAGAGCTCGTAGCCGACCTCCTTGATATGACCGGACTGCTCGTCGCCGAGCAGATTGCCGGCGCCGCGAATGTCGAGATCGTGGCTGGCGAGCTGGAAGCCGGCGCCGAGCGTATCCAGCGACTGCAGCACCTTGAGCCGCTTCTCGGCCTGGTCGGTCAGCTTGCGGGTCGCCGGCACCGTGAACAGCGCATAGGCGCGCACCTTGGAGCGACCGACGCGGCCGCGCAGCTGGTAGAGCTGGGCCAGGCCGAACATGTCGGCGCGGTGGATGATCAGCGTGTTGGCGGTCGGGATGTCGAGCCCGGATTCGACGATGGTGGTCGAGAGCAGCACGTCGTACTGGCCCTCGTAGAACGCCGTCATCACGTCCTCGAGCTGGCCGGCCGCCATCTGGCCATGGGCGATGCCGACCTTGGCCTCGGGCACCTGCTTGTCGAGGAAATCCTTGACCTCGGCGATGTCCTCGATCCGCGGGACCACGTAAAAGGAGCGCCCGCCGCGATAGCGCTCGCGCAGCAGCGCCTCGCGCACGATCAGCGGGTCGAACGGCGTCACGAAGGTCCGCACCGCGAGACGGTCGACCGGCGGCGTTGCGATGATCGAGAGCTCGCGCACCCCGGTCATGGCGAGCTGGAGCGTGCGCGGGATTGGCGTCGCCGTCAGCGTCAGCATATGCACCTCGGCGCGGAACTCCTTCAGCCGCTCCTTGTGGTTGACGCCGAAATGCTGCTCCTCATCGACGATGACGAGGCCGAGATCCTTGAACTCGACGCCCTTGCCGAGCAGCGCATGGGTGCCGACGACGATGTCCATCGTGCCGTCCTTGATGCCGGCCTTCACCGCTTTGAGGTCCTGTGCCGAGACGAAGCGCGAGGCCTGGCCGACATTCACAGGCAGGCCTTTGAAGCGCTCGGCGAAGTTGCGGTAATGCTGCCGCGCCAGCAGCGTGGTGGGCACCACCACCGCGACCTGCTTGCCGGCGAGCGCGCAGGCGAAGGCGGCGCGCAGCGCGACCTCCGTCTTGCCGAAGCCGACATCGCCGCAGACCAGCCGGTCCATCGGGCGGCCGGCTGCCATGTCGTCCAGCACGGCGTCGATGGTGTTCTGCTGGTCCTCGGTCTCCTCATAAGGAAAGCGGGCGCAGAACTCGTCATAGAGCCCTTCCTGCGGAATCAGCCGCGGCGCTTCCTTCAGCGCGCGCGCGGCGGCGATCGCGATGAGCTTGCCCGCCATCTCGCGGATACGCTGTTTCAGCTTGGCCTTGCGGGCCTGCCAGCCGCCGCCGCCGAGCCGGTCTAGCGCAACCTCGGTGTCTTCCGAGCCGTAGCGCGAAAGCAGCTCGATGTTCTCGACCGGCAGGAACAGCTTGGAATCGGCCGCGTAATGGATCTCGAGGCAGTCATGCGGCGCCCCGGCGGCTGCGATCGACTGCAGCCCGACGAAGCGCCCGATGCCGTGATCGACATGGACGACGAGGTCGCCCGGCGCGAGCGAGGAGAGCTCGGCGATGAAGTCCTGCGGCCGGCGCGTCTTCTTGCGCGGGCGCACCAGGCGGTCGCCGAGAATGTCCTGCTCGCCGATGACGGCGAGCTTGCCGGCCTCGAAGCCGGTCTCGAATCCCCAGACCGCGAGCGCCGTGGTGCCCGGCTTCAGATCGAAGGCGGCCCGCAACGAGCCCGTCATCTGCACGGTCTTGAGGCCGTGATCGGCCAGCACATGGGCCAGACGCTCGCGCGATCCCTCGGACCAGGCCGAGAGGATGACGCGCTTGCCGTCCTTCTCCAGCGCCTTCACATGCGCGACCGCTGCGTCGAAGACGCCGCCGGCATTGTCGGCACGCTCGGCGGCGAAGCTCCTGCCCTGCCTCGCACCCAGATCGACGATCAGCTTGCCGTCGCTGTCGGGCAGCTGGAAGGGCGTCAGCGTGGCGACGCCGGACTGGTCGACGATGCCGCGCCAGTCGGCCGGCGAGAGATAGAGCGCGTCCGGCTTCAGCGGCTTGTAGGGCACGCCGCCGGCGCTCGGCTGCTCCATCGCCGCCTTGCGGGCGTCGTAATAGTCCTTGATCAGGCTGATTCGTTCGCCGACCGCATCCTCGCCCTGATGGTCGAGCACCAGCGGCACATCCGGCAGATAGGTGAAGAGCGTGTCGAGCCGCTCCGCCAGCAGCGGCAGCCAGTGCTCGAGCCCGGCCGGACGGCGGCCTTCGCTGACGGCTTCGTAGAGGGTGTCGTCGCGACCCGGCGTGCCGAAAGTGGTGATGTAGCTCTGGCGGAAGCGCCGGATGCTCTCGCTCGTCATCTGCGCTTCGGACATCGGCACGAGGTCGAGGCCCCGCATCTGCCCGGTCGTGCGCTGCGTTTCCGGATCGAAGGTGCGGATCGATTCCAGCGTGTCGCCGAAGAAATCGAGCCGGATCGGCGCCGGCATCCCCGGCGGGAAGAGATCGACGATGCCACCCCGCACCGCGAATTCGCCGGTCTCGCGCACGGTCGAGGTGCGCAAGTACCCGTTCATGTCGAGCCAGCGCGCCAGTTGCTCGGTGTCGACCATGTTGCCCGGCGCCGCCGAAAAGCTCTCGGAGGCCACCTTGGAGAAGGCCGGCACGCGCTGCAGCGCGGCGCTGACCGTCGTCAGCAGCAGCCGCGGCTTGTCGCCGGACTTGGTCTTGGCCAGCCGTGACAGCGTCGTCATCCGGTGCGCGACGATCGAGGGCGCGGGCGAGACGCGGTCATAGGGCTGGCAGTCCCAGGCCGGGAACGTCATCACCTCGAGATCGGGCGCGACGAACTGCAGCGCGTTTTCGAGCACCTGCAATCGCTGGCCGTCGCGGGCGACGAAGACCAGCATCGCCGCGCCTTCCGCCTTCTTCGCCCGGGCCCGGGTCAGATCGGCGAGAACGACGGCATCGAACCCGTCCGGCACGCTGGCGAGCGTCGGCTTGTCGCCCCGATGGAGCGCATCGAGGATGCGGTCGCTCTGCAGCTTGGCGATCTGGGCGGGAGGCGGAATGCTCATGGAAGCGCGTCATTCTCGGGCTTGACCCGAGAATCTCGGGACGAGAGGGCAATGGATTCAGAGATGGTCGGGTCAAGCCCGACCATGACGGATGTGCTGACTTGCGTCCGGTTGGCGGCTCACACGTGGATCGGCCGCTCGTGATGGTGGAACGCTTTCAGCCGGCGGAAGACGGGGGTGTCGTAGTTCGAGGGGACCTCGGCCTCGCCGGTGATCCAGCTCAGGAGATCGCGGTCGAGCACCTCGATCAGCCGCTCGAACTCGTCCAGCTCGGCCTCCGTCAGCGTGCCGATATGCGCGTCCGCGAATCCGCCCATGATCAGATCGTTCTCGCGCATGCCGCGATGCCAGGCGCGGAACAGGATCTTGCGGCGGCGCGGATCGAGATCGGCGCTGGTGCGGGACGAACCACTCATCGAAACCTCGGCGGGACGGAAACCACGGGGATGGGCAATGGCGACGGGGCCGGCCCCATCGCGGAGCCTGCCGATGCGGGCTATATAGCCATCGCCTCCTGCGAAGTCAGCGGCCCGCCGGCGGCAAAACCTCACACTCCTGACAAAGCCGAGTTGCCGTTTGCGCCCGTCCCTGCTCGATCCCCTCTTCGCCCCGGTGACGACGCTGCCCGGCGTCGGACCCAAGACGGCGAAGGCGCTCGACAAGCTCCTGGGCGACGAAACCCGCGGCGCTCGTGTCGTCGACCTCCTCTTCCATCTGCCGGTGGGGGGGATCGACCGGCGCCCTAGCCCGACGATCATCGACGCCCCGATCGGCGGCATCGCCACCTTTTCGGCGCGGGTCACTGAGCATCGTCCGCCGCCACCCGGCAAAGGCAAGGCGCCCTATCGGATCCTCGTCGAGGACGAGACCGGCGACGTCACGCTCGTCTTCTTCCATGCCGATGTCCGCCATCTGCTGCAGACCCTGCCGATCGGCGCCTACCGCATCGTCTCCGGCAAGCTCGAGCTGTGGGAGGGCATGCGCCAGATGGTGCATCCCGACCGGCTGCTCGACCCCGCCCAAGCGGCGACCCTGCCGACGATCGAGCCGGTCTATGGACTGACCGAGGGCGTCGGCCCCCGAGTCATGGCGCGGATCGCCGCCGCCGCCGCCGAAAAATGCCCGGCTCTGCCGGAGTGGCAGGACCCCGCCTTCCTCGCCCGCAGCGGCTTTTTGCCCTTCCTCGAATCCGTGCAGGCCCTGCACCATCCCGCCGATCTCAAGGCCGTCGAGGGCGACACGATCGCCCGCCGCCGTGTCGCCTATGACGAGTTGCTGGCGAGCCAGGTCGCGCTCGCGCTGGTGCGCCGCCAGCAGAAGAAGAGTGCCGGCCGCGCCACGGCGGGCGATGGCCGCCTGCGCCATGCCATCGCCAGCGCCCTGCCCTTCACGCTCACCGACGGCCAGCGCCAGGCGCTCGCCGACATCCATGCCGACATGGAAAAGCCCGAGCGCATGCTGCGGCTCCTCCAGGGCGATGTCGGCTCCGGCAAGACCGTGGTGGCGCTGATGGCAATGGCCGCCGCCGCCGAGGCGGGCCGCCAATCCGTGCTGATGGCGCCGACCGAGATCCTGGCGCGCCAGCATGCCGAGAGATTGGCCCCGCTTGCCCAGAAGGCCGGGCTGAAGCTCGCTCTGCTCACGGGCCGTGAAAAGGGGCCGGGCCGGGCGCGCGTGCTGGGTGGCCTGGCGACCGGCGAAATCGACATCGCCGTCGGCACCCACGCGCTGTTCCAGGAGGGCGTCGCCTTCCGTGACCTCGCACTCGCCATCGTCGACGAGCAGCACCGCTTCGGCGTGCATCAGCGGCTGCTGCTCGGCTCCAAAGGCGAGGCGGTCGACATTCTGGTGATGACCGCGACGCCGATCCCGCGCACGCTGTCGCTGACCTGGTTCGGCGACATGGACATCTCGATTCTCGCCGAGAAGCCCGCCGGCCGGCAGCCGATCGTGACCAAGGCGATTTCCTCGGAACGCCATGACGAGGTCGTCGGCGCCGTTGGCCGCGCGGTCGACAAGGGCGCGCAGGTCTACTGGGTCTGCCCGCTGGTGCAGGAATCCGACACGCTCGATGTCGCCGCCGCGCAGGAGCGCTATGACGCCCTGCGCGAGGTCTTCGGCGACAGGGTCGGGCTGCTGCATGGCCAGATGCCCGGCCGCGACAAGGATGCCGCCATGGCCGCCTTCGTGGAAGGCAAGACCCGCATCCTGGTCTCGACCACGGTGATCGAGGTCGGCGTCGACGTGCCCAATGCCAGCGTCATGGTGATCGAGCATGCCGAGCGCTTCGGGCTGGCCCAGCTTCACCAGCTGCGCGGGCGCATCGGACGCGGATCGGCCGCCTCGACCTGCCTTTTGCTCTACAAGGGCCCGCTCGGCCCCGTCGCCGAAGCCCGCCTCACGATCATGCGCGAGACCGAGGACGGCTTCCGCATCGCCGAGGAGGATCTGCGCCTGCGTGGCGAGGGCGAGGTGCTCGGCACCAAGCAATCCGGTTCGCCGGACTGGCGCGTCGCCCGGCCCGAAACCGATGGCGACCTGCTGGCAGCGGCGCGCGACGATGCGCGCCTCCTGATCGAGCGCGACCCGCAGCTCGACAGCGAGCGCGGCCGGGCGATCCGCACGCTCCTCTACCTTTTCGAGCGCGATGTCGCGATCCGGCTGCTGCGAGCCGGTTGACCCGGCTCAGCGGCAGCGCGCGACCGGCATGCGCGTCAGGCGGAAAACCCGGTCGTCCGCCCCCTCGTTCAGGCTGCGCCCCTCGCCGCCGGCGCAGCCGCCCGAGGTCGTGAACCAGGCGCCCTCGCTGGCGTCGCCGATCAGCAGCGTGTCGCGATCCTCGATCCGCAGCCTGAAGCCGCCGCCGTCGCAACTGTCGGACGAGCAGCGGACGACGCCTTCCACCACGCGGCAGGACCCTGAGCCGACGAAACGGCGCGAGCCGCGGTCCCGATAGGTCACGATCAGGCGGAAATAGGCGCTCCGGCCCTCGCTGGCCTCTCGCTGCGCCTCGAGGCCGCGTTCGAGCCTGATCGTGGGAAAATCCCGCACCAGCCTGATCGAGCTCACCTTCTGCCGGGGATGGGCGCGCAGATGGGCGGCATCGTAGAACCGCGCATAGCAGACCGGCTCCAGCTTTGGCAGCGCCGCGTCCAGCGCTGTTTCTGCTGTCTGAGCGAACGCCGGCACGGCGAGGAGCGACACCATCGCAAGCCCTCCGAGCAGGCCCCTCACGGCCGGCACCGCGCCGCCGGGGCGCGCTCCAGCACGAACACCCGGTCGGCGGCCTTGTCCCCGAGCCAGACGACGTCGCTCTCGCGGGAGCAGGACCGGCCGATGCCGATGGCATGGGGAAGATGCTGGCCCTCGACCGTTCCGCCGATCCGCAGGACCAGACGGTTCGGGCCTTCGACAAGGATGTCGACATCGCCGCGCCCGCAGGCGGAGGCGCATTGCAGCCGCTCCCGCCCCCCCTCTCCGACCTCCCAGGCCCTTAAGCCGTGACAGTCCAGTGGCTCGGGCCCGACCCTTCCCGAGCCTCGCAGCCGTGCACTGACGGCGAGGGCCAGCTGGGGCGCCTCGGGACCGTCGATCGCCTCACGACGCAGCGCGGCGCGGTCCCGAGCAATGACGATCTCCGCGACGCTCTGGGCCGGGTTCGCTGCAAGATGCGTGCGGTCGTAGCGGCGGATGAAGCAGGCTTCGGTCTCTTCGGGAAAGGCAAGCCGATATTCGGTTGCCCCGGCCGACAGTGCTGAGGGAACCGAAAGCAGAGCCGCAAGGGCGGGACGACCGAATGTCCTCATCCAAGCCTCGCCATTTCGGCGGCGCCTGTAACCACCTTTAGCGCATCACACCCGCAATCGCGGCGCGATGCAATGGTTTCGTCAGGCTGGCGCCCCGCCGGGGGCGCGCAGCGTGGGCTTTGCCGCAGCCCCCGGCTGAATCAATCCGGCCGACATGATCAGCTTGGCGCCGTCCTCGACGGTGATCGACAGCTCCACCACCTCGCGGCGCGGCAGGTAGAAGAAGAAGCCCGTCGTCGGATTGGGCGTGCAGGGCAGGAAGACGCCGATCTGATCGTTCCCGTCCGGCAGGCGCCCGGCGATCTCGGGCGCCGCCTCCTGCGCGATGAAGACGATCGACCACATGCCGGGCTGCGGGAACTGCACCATGCCGACCTTGCGAAACGAGGTGCCCGATTGCGAGAAGATCGTCTCGAAGACTTGCTTCACGCCCTTGTAGAGCCCGCGGACGACCGGCATCCGGTTGAGGATCGCCTCGCCGGCGTCGATCAGCGTGCGGCCGACGAGGTTGGCGGTCATGAAGCCGAGCAGCGTCAGCCCGATCAGCCCGATGATCAATCCGAAGCCCGGCACCGGATAGGGCAGATGCGTATCGGGCCAATACGCCGCCGGGATCAGAGGCTTCACCAACCCGTCGACGAAATTGACGAACCACCACGTCACCGAGGCGGTGATGGCGAGCGGCGCCGCGATGACGAGTCCGGTCAGGAAGTAACGCCGCAGGCGTGTCCCGAAGGTCGGGTTCAGGAGATCCGCCTGCGCGACGAGGCGGGGATCCGGCGGGGTCGGCGTCATGCGAGCGATCCGATCAGTCTGGCAGGCGCGAGGCTGAACGCGCGATGCGACAGACGTGCCAGCGGCATCGGACGAATTCAAGGACCGGGTCGGAGTTCGCCGGCGGAGCGCTTGCGGGCTCCGCCGCGGCAGTGCTTTCGTGCGACTCACTTCGGCGAATCGGCGGGACCATTCCGAGAATGACGCGGTTCCACCGTTACCGCCGGCCTTTCCTGTTCGCAGCCGGCTGGGTCCTGACCGCAATCGGCGTGGTCGGCATGATTCTGCCGCTGATGCCGGGCACGGTCTTCCTGATCATGGCGGCCTGGTGCTTCTCGCGGTCCTCGCCCCGCTTCGAGGCCTGGCTGCTCGGCCATCCGCGGCTGGGCCCTCAGGTGCGGCGCTGGCGCGAATCCGGCACGATCGCCCGCCCGGTCAAGCTCGTCGCCTGCGCCTCGATGGTGCTGAGTTTTGGCATCCTGACGCGGACCAGCGCGCCGCCGATCGCCCTGTGGACGACGGGCGCCTGCCTGCTGGCGGCGGGACTCTATGTCGCCAGCCGCCCGGAGGCGTGACCCGCCGCCCGCTTACTCGACGGTCACGGATTTCGCCAGATTGCGCGGCTGATCGACGTCCTTACCCATGAAGACAGCCGTCTGATAGGCGATCATCTGGATCGGAAGCGCATAGACGATCGGTGCGAATGTCGGGTCCATGTCGGGCATGATGATCGTCGCTTCGGGCTCGATCCCGCAATGGGCGGCCCCCTTCGCGTCGGTGACGAGGATGATGCGGCCGCCACGGGCCGCGACCTCCTGCATATTGGAGGCCGTCTTCTCGAAAAGCGCGTCATGCGGCGCGACCACGATCACCGGCATGTCTGAGTCGATCAGCGCAATCGGACCGTGCTTGAGTTCTCCCGCCGGATAACCTTCTGCATGGATGTAGCTGATTTCCTTGAGCTTCAACGCAGCTTCCAGCGCCAGTGGATAGCTCGTGCCACGGCCGAGATAGAGCACGTCCCGGGCCTTCGACAGCTCGCGGGCGAGCGTCTCGATCTCGGGTTCGAGCTGCAGCGCCTTCGCCATCAGCCCTGGAAGGGCGATCAGGTGCTGCACATGCACGGCCTCGTCCTCGGCCGAGAGCGTGCCACGGGCGCGGGCTGCAGCGAGCGCAAGCGAGGCGAACACGGCAAGCTGGCAGACGAAGGCCTTGGTCGAGGCGACGCCGATCTCGGGACCGGCAAGCGTCGGCGCGACGGCGTCGCTTTCGCGTGCAATGGTCGAGGTCGGCACATTGACGACCGAGAGGATGACCTGCCCGTTCTCGCGGGCATAGCGCAGGCCGGCCAGCGTATCCGCGGTTTCGCCGGATTGCGACACGAAGAGCGCCAGACCCTGCTCCGGCAGCGGCGCCTCGCGATAGCGGAATTCCGACGCGACATCGATCTCGACCGGCAGCCGCGCCAGCTTCTCGAACCAGTACTTCGCGATGAGACCCGCATAGTAGGACGTGCCGCACGCGCTGATCGTCAGGCGCGACAGCCCCTTCCAGTCGATCTGGTCGCCGAAGGGCAGCCGGACCTGGCCTTTGGCCATGTCGAGATACTGCGTCAGCGTGTGGCCGACGACTTCCGGCTGCTCGTAGATCTCCTTCGCCATGAAGTGGCGGTGATTGCCCTTCTCGACGAGGAAGGCCCCCGCCGCGACGCGCTGGGCGCGGCGCTGCACGGGCTGGTTCGCCTTGTCGTAGAAGGTCGCGCCTTTGCGGTTGAGTACGACCCAGTCGCCCTCTTCCAGATAGGCGATGAGATTGGTGAAGGGGGCGAGCGCCAGCGCATCCGAGCCGAGATACATCTCACCGTCGCCGATGCCGACCGCGAGCGGCGAGCCCTTGCGGGCGCCGATCAGCAGATCGTCCTGCCCCTCGAACAGGAAGGCCAGCGCGAAGGCGCCGTGCAGGCGCGGCAGGCTAGTGGCGACGGCATCGACCGGCGTCTTGCCGCGGTCGAGCTCACGGGTAACGAGATGGGCGACGATCTCGGTGTCGGTCTCCGTCTCGAAGACATAGCCATCGGCCTGGAGCTCTGCCCGCAGCTCGCGGAAATTCTCGATGATGCCATTATGAACGACGGCGAGCTTGGGCGTGGCGTGCGGATGCGCATTCGTCTCGTTGGGCTTGCCATGCGTCGCCCAGCGCGTGTGGCCGATGCCGATCAGCCCTTCCAGCGGCTCGCTCGACAGCCGGACCTCGAGATTCTTGAGCTTGCCCTCGGCGCGGCGACGGGTGAGTTGCCCGCGCTCGAGCGTCGCGACGCCGGCAGAATCGTAGCCGCGATATTCGAGCCGCCGCAGCGCCTCGACCACCTGGCCCGCAACCGCTTCCTTGCCCAGAATCCCGACGATGCCGCACATGCGCATACCTCTTCAGCCGTTGCCGTTCGCGATCCGCTTAGCGGCTTCGCGCCACAAGGCAAAATCACTCTAAATGTCCAACTATGAACGGCCGCTTGCGCCGTTTCTCCGGATTCAGGGCTTTCTGGCCGCGGCCTTGCGCGCGAGTGCAGCCTCGCGGAAGCTCTTCGCCCAGCCATCCTTGACGATCTGACGCCCCCGCCCGAGCGCCAGCGCATCGGCCGCGACATCCTCCGTCACCACCGAGCCGGAGCCGACGATCGCGCCCGCGCCGATCGTCACCGGCGCGACGAGGGAGGAGTTGGAGCCGACGAAGGCGCCGGCTCCGATGGTCGTGCGATATTTGAAGAAGCCGTCGTAATTGCAGGTGATCGTGCCGGCCCCGATATTGGCCTCGGCGCCGACGGAGGCGTCACCGATATAGGTGAGGTGGCTGACCTTGGCGCCCGCGCCGATCTCGGCGGCCTTGATCTCCACGAAGTTGCCGACCTTGGCCTTGTCGGCGAGCCGGGCCCCGGGCCGCAGCCGCGCATAGGGCCCGACGCTGGCCTGCGGCCCGACATCGGCGCCCTCCAGATGGGAGAAGGCGTGAATGACCGCGCCGTCCGCCACGCTGACGCCGAGACCGAACACGACATGCGGCTCGATCACCACGTCGCGGCCAATCTGCGTGTCGTGGCTGAAGAACACCGTCTCGGGTGCGATCAGCGTCGCCCCCTCCGCCATCACCTCCCGCCGTCGGCGACGCTGGAACTCGGCCTCGGCAGAGGCGAGCTGGATGCGATCATTGACCCCCTGGACCTCGCTCTCGGGAGCGGCGATCGCCCGCGCCTCGAGCCCCCGCCCCCGCGCGAGCGCCACCGCATCCGGCAGATAGTACTCCGATTGCGCGTTGTCGTTGCCGATGGCCTCCAGCAGGCTCAGGGCTTGATGCCCCTCCAGCGCCATCAGCCCGGCATTGCAGAAGCGGACAGCCCGCTGCTCCGGCGTCGCGTCCTTGTGCTCGACGATCGCCTCCAGCGCGCCATCATGCAGCAGCAGGCGGCCATAGCCGGTCGGGTCCTGCGCCTCGAAACCCAGCGCCACGACGCCGGCGCCCCGCGCCAGTTCCGCCCGCAGCGCGCCAAAGGTGTCCGGCCTGATCAGCGGCGTGTCGGCGAAGGCGACGATGACGTCGTCGAAGCCCGCGGCCAGCGCCTCATGGGCGGCGAGCGCTGCATGGGCGGTGCCGCGCCGCTCGGCCTGCACGGCGATCGTAACCTCCGGTAGCAGGCGGCGCGCCGCATCGGCCACGTCCTCCCGCCCGGGACCGACAACGACAACGATCCTGTCCGCGCCCGCCGTCGCCAGCGCCGTCAGCGCATGGCCCAGCAACGAGCGCCCGCCGATCTCGTGCAGCACCTTCGGCCGCGCCGACCGCATCCTCGTCCCTTCGCCTGCGGCCAGGAGAATTGCGAGGCAGGACCGGGCAGGCTGCATTTCCGTCATGATTGTCGGTTCCTTTGCCGCCGCGCCAAGGCTTTTCCGGTCGCGGTGACGCATAGTGGTGTTGCAACGGCCGTGGATAGCCGATCCCACTGTCATTTGCCAAAGTCGAACAGCCAATTGTGGGTTACGTCTGTTGCCCGCACCCAGGAGACGAGTCATCGGCCAGATTTCGCCGGCCCTGCCGCTTTTCATGTCACCCGGAAATGCTCTAGAAGCGCGCGAGGACGAGGGCGTCGTCCGCGCATGTTGGGTCTGATGTCGAAACCTTTGAATCGTCGGCAGTTTCTCGAAGGTTCCGGCAGCGCTGCGGCAGCCTCGCTGCTCGCGGCGGGACAGGCTTCGGCCCAGGCGCCGACCGCGCTCGCCGCGATCAACCAGTCCTTCCTGTTCGAGGGCAAGACCTTCGATCCTGCCCTCGTGGTCGATGCGGCGCGCATCCTGGCACAGCGACCTGTCGTGCCGCTCGTCGCGACGGATCTGCCCGACGGCTACGCCACCCTGCCCTTCGATCTCTATTCGGGCATCCGAGCCCAGCCCGGCGCGCTGATCTGGGCCGGGGAGAATCGCGGCTTCACCGTCGAGCCGCTTCACCGAGGCTATGTCTTCTCGAATCCCGTGAGCCTCTTCACGATCGAGGACGGCACGGTCCGCCGCGTCGCCTTCGACCGCTCCAAGTTCGATTACGGCCGCGTGCCGCCGCCGCCGGCGAATGCCGACCTCCAGTTCTCCGGCATGCGGATCGCCACCGGGCTCGAGCGGCCCTTCGAGGTCGCCATGTTCCAGGGGGCGACCTTCTTCCGGTCTCTGGCGCGCGGCCAGAATTTTGGCGCCCTCGCCCGCGCCCTGATCCTGCGGCCGGGCGAGACGCGCGGCGAGGAGATCCCCTTCTTCCGTGCCTTCTGGATCGAGCGGCCGAGCCCCGCTTCGGGCCTGCTCGTCATCCATGCCCTGCTCGATTCAGAGAGCCTGACGGGTGCGCTTCGGATGACGTTGCGCCCTGGGGACGTCACGCTGATCGACGTCGAGATGACGCTGTTCGCCCGCCAAGTGCTCGATCATATCGGCTTCGGCTGCACGATGGGCACCTTCCTGTCCGGCCCGCAGAGCCGCCGCGGCTTCGACGATGTCCGCCCGGCCGTCCACGAGATCTCCGGCGTGCAGATGCGCTCCGGCACGGGCGAGTGGATCTACCGGCCGGTGAGCAATCCGGCGACGCTCCAGGTCTCGTCCTTCATGGACAGCAATCCGAAGGGGTTCGGCCTGGTCCAGCGCGAGCGCGACCCGGCCGCCTTCATGGATGACGACCAGCGCTTCGAATTGCGGCCGAGCGTCTGGATGGAGCCGCTCGGAGACTGGGGCGCCGGCTCGGTCCAGCTCATCGAGATCCCGAGCGAATCCGACATCAACGACAATGTCATCATGTACTGGCGTCCGCGGCAGCCCCTGGCAGCCGGCAGTGAAACCTCGATCGCCTATCGTCAGGCCTGGTGCTGGCAGCCGCCCGAACGGCCGGGCCTGGCTCTCGCGACGCGGATGCGCCAGGGCCGTGGCTCGCAGGGCCGGCGCCGGCGCTTTCTCGTCGACTTCACGGGCGACCGGCTGGCCGATGCAGGAACCGTCGCCGCGACACGCGCCCATATCAGCACGACGCCCGGCCAGATCCATAACATCCGGCTCTGGCCCTTCCCCGAGCGCAAGCTGATGCGCGTCGGCTTCGAGGTCGATCCCGGCACCGATTCGCTCTGCGAGCTGCGGCTCGTCCTGCAGTCGGGCGGACAGCCCGTATCAGAGACCTGGTTGAACCGATGGACGTGGTGACCGCGGCCCGCCCCGGCGAGGTCACGGCGCCGGATCACAGGGCTGCGGCGCGTCCGCTGCCCGCGACCCCGCCCGAGAACCGCCTGATCATGCCGGTTCAGTCCTTCCGGAGCTGGAAGGACGAGGACCGCCGCAGGCCGGTCGCGCCGCGCGCCTGGAAGACGCCGTGGCTGAAGCGCTTGCTCGTCTTTGGCGGCGGCCTCGCGCTCACCGCCTATGGCGCGTGGGAAATGTACAACGTCGTGTCGGTCAGCCGCACGACCTCGCTGCAGTACGTCCTACTCGTCCTCTTCACGGTCAATTTCTCCTGGATCGCGCTCGCCTTCACCAGCGCCGTCCTCGGCTTCTTCGGGCTGCTCTTCGACCGCACGCGCCCGGTCCATGTCGACAGCCTGCAGCATCGCACCGTCGTGGTGATGCCGATCTACAACGAATCGACCGCCCGCACCTTCGCGGCCCTGGCGGCGATCCGGGAATCGGTCGAGGCGACGGGCCTCGGCAGCCATTTCGACTATTTCATCGTCTCGGACACCACCAATCCGGATGTCTGGATCGCCGAGGAGCGCGCCTTCCTGGCACTGCGCGAGCGGCTTGGCCCCGAGGCGCGCGTCTATTACCGGCACCGGCCGAAGAACCATCACCGCAAGGCCGGCAATATCGCCGACTTCGTCACCCGCTGGGGCGGGCACTACGAGCACATGGTCGTGCTCGACGCCGACAGCCTGATGACCGGCACCTGCATCGTGCGCCTCGCCGCCGCGATGGAGGCCGATCCGGATGCCGGCATCATCCAGTCGCTGCCGCTGATCATCAACCGCAACACCTTCTTCGCGCGGCTTCAGCAATTCGCGGCCCGCGTCTACGGCCCCGTGATCGCGACCGGGCTCGCCATGTGGTCCGGCCGCGACGGCAATTACTGGGGCCACAACGCGATCATCCGCACCAAAGCCTTCGCCGACCATTGCGGCCTGCCGGACCTCAAGGGCAAGCCGCCCTTCGGTGGCCATGTGCTGAGCCACGACTTCGTCGAGGCCGCCCTGATCCGCCGCGCCGGCTGGTCGGTCTACATGCTGCCCGACCTGACGGGCTCCTATGAGGAAAGCCCGCCCTCGCTGATCGACGTCTCGGTGCGCGACCGGCGCTGGTGCCAGGGCAATCTGCAGCATTCGCGCATCATCGGCGCCAAGGGCTTTGTCGCGCCGACGCGGCAGCACTTCGCCACCGGCATCATGGGCTATCTCGCCTCGCCGCTCTGGCTGATGCAACTCGTGGTCGGCATCCTGATCGTGCTCCAAGTCAGCTATGCGCGCCCTGAGTACTTTACCCAGGAATTCACGCTCTTCCCGGTCTGGCCGCGCTTCGACCCCGAGCGCGCGCTCAACCTCTTCGCCCTGACCATGGCGATCCTGCTCGCGCCGAAGCTCTTCGGGCTGCTGCTGACGCTGTTCAACGGGAAACTCCGGCGCGCCGGCGGCGGCGCGATCCGTCTCATCGTCTCGGCGTTGATCGAGGTGCTGTTCTCGGCCTTCTTCGCGCCGATCATGATGCTGATCCAGTCGGGTTCGGTCTTCCAGATCCTGCTCGGCCGCGACACGGGCTGGAACCCGCAGCGCCGCGACGACGGTTCGATCCCGCTCAAGGACATCATCCGTCGGCACCGCATGCACACGCTGCTGGGGCTGGTCACCGGCATCTCGGCCTTTCTGATCGCGACCTCGCTCTTCGCCTGGATGTCGCCGACGATCGTCGGTCTCGTGCTGGCGATCCCGCTGTCCTGGGCTTCCGGCCAGCTCGCGATCGGGCTCTGGCTGAAGCGGCGCAAGCTGCTCTACACGCCCGAGGAAGGCGATCCGCCGGCGGTGGCGCTGCGGGCCAATGCGCTCCAGGCCGAGTTCGCGGCGGCGGGCTATGACGACGCGGACGGGCTGCGCGCGCTCCATGCCGAGCCGGCGCTGCGCGAGGCCCATGAGGCGATGCTGCCCGAGGCGCCGCCGCGCCGCCGCGGCGAGATCGAGGCCGACCGCGCCGTCGCGCAGGCCAAGCTCGTCGATGCCGAGACGATCGACGATGCCGCGATCTGGCTGAAGCCGAAGGAGCGCATGGTGGTGCTGCACGACCGGGCGCTGGTGGCGCTGCTGGCCTCGCTGCCGGCCGAGCGCCCGGCCACCTGAACGTCTGCCTGCGGGCGCCTCAGAAGCTCATCGCCGCCGCGTTGATGACGCCGGCCGCCAGCGAGGCGGCGCCGAGGAACAGCGCGGCGGCGAGTTCGCCCGCCGCGATCCGGGCCGAGAGATTCGGCAGGACGATCCGGACCAGCACATAGACGATCAACTGGACGACGATCGCGACCACGCCCCACACCAGCAGATCGGCGATGGTGGTCGAATGCACCACCGCGCTCGACAGCGGCAGCGCGAAGCCGGTAAGGCTCAGCCCCAGCGAGAGCGCCGCGGCGATGTTGTTCTGCCGGATCAGCCCGAACTCGTTATGCGAGGTCGCCACCGTGTAGACGAGCAGGTAGACGCCGACCAACGCCAGCGACACCGAGAAGAACAGGGCGAAATCGGGAAGCTTCAGCAGCGCCTGGGCGATCATGTCGGTTTCGAATCCATCAGAAGGAGCGGACCGATCCTGACGCTCATCCCCGCTCGAAGGCAATCACGCAGCCCATCGCCGCCTCGGCCGGAACCACGATTCGGTCCTCGCCTTGCCCGAAGGCGATCTCCGCCGCCTCGAGCCGGCTCGCGACGGCGTCGAGATCCGGCACGGTGACGCAGAAGCCGAGGAAGCGCGCCGGCGTCGGATCCGGCTCGACATGGTAGATCGCCTGCGCGGCCTCGGGGTCGAGCACGTCGAGACGCCCGCGCGGCAGGCCGAGCACATAATCGGCATTGCCCTCCAGCACCTCGGGGAAGCCGGCGAAGGCCGTGAGGAAGCCGCGATGCGTCGCCGGACCGTCCGTCACCATCACCGCAGCCGAGAGCGCGCTCACGCCATTCGCATGCTGCTGGAAGGCCGGGTTCCAGAAATTCTGCGGCTCGTGCTGTTGGCAGACGAAGAAGCCGCATTCCGGCGCCAGCGGGTCGGCGGCGAAGGCGAGCGAAAACGCGACGCGTACCGTGCTGCCATCCGGCCGCTTCGCCTGGCGCTCGAAGAAGAACGGCTCGAAATCGCCAATCCCCGCCGTCTGGAACGCAGCCGCATCGGCCTTGGCGTCCGTGCTTTCGAGAACCAGCATCGACAGCCCCTCGCCTCGCCCGAGCGCCTCGCGCACGAAATGGCCGAAGGAGAACTGGCGCGGCGCCGGCGGCACGACCGCTGTCGCATCGCCGATCGTGATCAGCTCCAGGAACGAGCCCGGGAACTGCACGATGCGGTTTTCGGTGCCCCAGGGATGGCGGTTGCGGGCGCCAACGGTGAAGCCGAGCCGCTCGTAGAAGGCTCCGGCCGCGTCGAGATCGCGCACTCCGATCACGAGATGGTCGAGGCCGCGCGGGGCGGCGGCGAGGATCGTGCGGGGCTGGGTCGTTTCAGGCATGGGCTGGCTCGCTTGCGGCAGGCTCGGGCGCTCAGGTCTAGCAGGTTGCCCGGGCGCGGTCATGCGCGGCGGCGGTCAAGCGCCGCCCGCTCAGGCCTCGATGTAATGCGGCACGAAGCGCGAGGTGTTGCGCGTGATCGGCGAGACGTCCTCACGCAGGCACAGCCCGCAGGCCTGCGAGGCGACCAGCCAGGAGCCGAGCACGGCATAATGCCCATCAGCCTGGAACAGATTGAGCGCGGCATCCTGCAGCACGAAGCCCTCGGCGCCATAGGGGCCGTCATCGCTGTCGAGCACTTGGCCACGCTCCGTCAGGGTGACATTGGCTCCCTCGCGCGAATAGAGCGGCTTGCGCACCCGGCGCGGCGAGAGCGAGGCGCAGCGCGGATCGTTCTCGAAAAAGGCCGGCAGCAGATTGGGATGGCCCGGCTCCATCTCCCACAAACAGGCCAGCAGGCCCTTGTTCGAGAGCAACGCCTTCCAGGGCGGTTCGACGAACTGGCAGCGCGACGTGGCAAGGTTGGCGGCATAGCCCTCGCGGAACAGCCACTCCCAGGGGTAGAGCTTGAACAGCGTCTCGATCGGCTGGTTGGCGCCGTCGCAGAAGCGCCCGTCCGAGAGCAGGCCGATTTCCTCGACATAGGTGAAGCGCGCATCGAGCCCGGCCTGAACGGCGCAGTCCATCAGATAATCGACCGTGCCCTTGTCCTCGGCGCTCGACTGGACGCAGGCGAGATGCAGCCGATAGGGCGAGGGCGCGCGCAATTGGGCGAAGGCTGCGATCAGCCTCTCATGCAGCGAGTTGAACTGGTCGCAGCCCGGCCCCAGCACGCCGCGCGCCATCCCCTGCTCCAGCCAATCCCACTGGACCACGGCCGATTCGAACAGCGCCGTCGGCGTATCGGCATTGTACTCCAGCAGCTTGGCGGGCCCGCTGCCGTCATAGGCGAGGTCGAGCCGGCCATAGAGATTGCGGTCGCCGCGTCGCCAGCTCTCGCGGATGAAATCCCACTGGGCCGCGGGAATCGCCAGCCGCGCCAGCACCGCATCGTCGTCGATGGCGCGCTCGATGAAGGCGAAGCAGAGCTGCTCGATCGCCTCGGTCGGCGCCTCGATGTCGCGCTCGATCTCGTCGAGCGTGAAGGCATAGGCCACGCTCTCGTCCCAATAGGTTTCGCCATCGAGCGTGTGGAAGGCGAATCCCAGCCGCTCGACCTGCGCCTGCCAATCCAGACGCGGCGTGAGAGAGACTCGGCGCATCTCAGGAGGACGATGACGAGGAGAAGGAGCGTGCCGTCGATCCGAAGCCACCGCGCGAGGTCGTGCTGGTGGTCGTCACGACGCCGGGAGAGCTGCCGCTGCGCGCCACCACCGCGGCGCCCGAGGTCGTCGAGTAGGCGCGCGAGGAGGATGAACTGCCGCGGCCACCATAGCCGCCACCGCTGCTGCCGGAGGAGGATGAGCGCGCCTGCTGACATTCGGGGGCGGCGCTCCCTGGGGGGCAGGCTTCCCGCGTCGGCGGCAGCAAGGGCTGCGCCGCGCCCCCACCCTGCGCGAGGCTGCGCGCCAGCATGAACCCGGCCAGCGCGGGGACCACCACGGAAGCGCCGTTCCAGACCGCCGAACGGCAGGAGCCCGAACCGTACTCGGCCTCGCAGGCGCTGGTGCTGGAGAACTTCTTGGCGTCCCGCAGATGGTTGGCGGTCGCCTCGTTGAAGCGCTGCTCGCATTGCGTCGAGGTCAGCTGGCCGCCGGCGCGACAATCGGCGAGGCTGTTGTAGACGAGGCTGTCCTCCGTCGCCTCCTCGCGCCCGCTGCCCCAGATCGTCGCGACGAGCACGACGCCCGCTGCTGCGAGGCCGATCTGGGTCGAGCGCTTCATCGCCGCCTCCTCAGACCGTCATGCTGGCAGCCGCCAGCGTGCCCGAGATCACCGCGATCACGGCCAGCATCGCCGCCGAGGGCAACCGGTCCTCCTCGATCTTGCGCGACAGCTCGGGAATCAGCAGGCGCGCCAGCCCATAGGCGCCGAACTGGATGATCATGGCGACAATAGCCCAGAGCACAAGGTCGGGAATGCTGCTGGCCTGCGCGATCGCCTTTTCGAGCGGAACGGAAAACCCCGTGACATTGCCGCCGAGCGCGACGGCGGCGGACAGGTTGCCGCCGCGGATCAAGGCGAGTTCATCATGGGCGGTGAGGCGCAGATACACGGCCGTGAAACAGCCGATCAGCGCCGCGCCGACGACGAAATAGAGCAGGAAGGCGGGCAGACCCGCCATCGAGATCGCCATGTCCCTGCCCCCGGCATCCGTGACTCTCGGTCGATCAGACCATCGGCTTCCCGACAGGTCAACGCATCCGCCAAATGCATGATGACGGCGCGCGGCTACGTCCGCCCGCGCTCGCACGCGGGCGTCGTCATGAGGGGCAGCGGAGCGCCGCGAGGCGCATTGGGTAACAAGCCACATCCATTGAGCCAGGATGCGGCGCGGATGGATTGAGCCACCATCCGCACGCCCCGTGGCG
>NZ_LSKN01000118.1:0-5846 GCF_001557075.1 Methylobacterium sp. CCH7-A2 | reverse complement strand
AACCGGCAATCGCCGGTGACCACCGTCAGCTACACCACGCTATGGGACACGACCACGATTGACCATGCCAGGAGGGTGCTCATGGTCGAATGGGGCGTCCGGTGGCGCGTCGTCATAAGCATGCGAGTTGTCGAAACCGAGTAGCCGATTCCCTTTCTGATCTTGCAAAATAAGCGCATACGAAAGGCCATGAGGACGCTGCGGCGTGACGATTGTCCATTCTGCGCGTATCACGAGCTGCCATCCGTTTGTCAGGGCAAACACGCCCGCCTGGTCGATCAGGCCCTCTAGCTCTCTCTCATTAAACATATATCGACCTGTGATATAAATCAATGAACGCGGCTGGAGTTCCAGTCACAGTGATCTTTATTGGCAATTGGCAACGGATTCGCGCTTGGAAATCAACGCGGACGCTATTTTCAAAAGTTGGACGCGCCTCGCTCGCCGATGTCGTTGAAGCGCTGGATCGGATCGCGGGGTAGATCGCCACGAACCGCAGCCATGCGAGTTGGTCGGTCATGCTAGCCAACATAACCTGCTCGACTGTCGTCTTCCTGATGGAGCGTCTGCAACGCTACCTTGTTGGCGGTGGCGGAAAACCGTTGGAGAAAAGTCTCGCGACTGGCATTTAGGAGAGCGGCGTCCGATAGTCCTTCTGCTTCAAGGAACAAGCGAAGCACCTGACGAACCGTGGCGTCGTCGCGTGGATGGTGCCGGTGGCTCAGGAACTCGCGCGCTGCAACCGATTGGGTTTCCTCCGCGAGCTGGTGCGGGGCAAAAACGGGATCGCGCCGCTCGGCGCTCCGGGCGATCAGGATCGTTCGAATGCACCAAAGAGCCCGTTTCGTCAGGAGCAAAGCGTTAAGTTCGTCCCCATAGAGGACGAGATACCAACCGAAGTCTGCCGCCCGGCCGATCTCGTCGGCATAGCTCGCCCTGAGCTGAAATGCATCTCGGAGCTTCTCGAGATAGCCGTCAGGATCGATCAGCGCCCTCGCTTCGCGGACAAGATGGCAAACAAAGAGATCGCCGCTATGCGCGTCCTGCGCCAGTTGGCGCCAAGGATAGACGAATAGCGACAGGTGACCGACCGAGACGTGACGGGTGTCGTCGTCGAGATCGATTATCAGCAGATCGGTGTCGGAGCCTTCCGACTGATCGCCGCGGGCAAGACTTCCAAACAGAATGGTGGCCGCTATTGCCATGGTCGATGCACGCGCCAGAGTCGGGGACAGCAGGTGCGAGTTGTCGGGAGCGTCACTATCATCGGACCGATTGTGAAGCGCGCGCGAGCGCCTCGATCGACATCTGGCGCGAGGAGGCACGCGCCTGGGTGACCTCGTCGCGATTGTGAAGAACAATCTGCTGCTTCTCGGGCTTGAGCACGCCCGGCTCGACGTCGAGATTGTATTCGCTCATCAGGTAGAAGCTGAGGCTCAAGCGGCACGGCCGTATGAGCCGGCCATCCGTCATGGCGTGCTCGGCGGCGACGGCTGCCTGCCGCTCAGGCGGCAAGCCCGGATTCGGCCGAATGACAAGATTGATTTTATGGACCCATTCGAAATCGAGTGCGACGTCAACCGTAGCAGGCCGGTGGGCGAGGACCGCAATTACCCTGTTGAGATTGTAGTCTCGAAAATCATTGTGGTCGCGTGACCATGACCGCACGTACCAGCGGCCGGCACTGTGGGCGAGGGCATGGGGTGCGATCGTCCGGGACGGCTGAACCGAGCCGGTCAGCGACGCGTACTCAATGTCGATTTCTTGCCGTTTGCGGATTGCGTCCAGCACGCGCAGCAAGACCGTCGGATCGGTCGCTCTGCGGCCTAGGGTGATGACTTCGATCGGCGGAATGGCGTCGAACCAGGTGTCGCCGGGCCGCATCCAGTGATTTTCGATAGCGACTAGCTGGAGAAGGTAGCGCTCAATCGTCTCGCCTATGAATGCCGGCGCGAAACCTTCGGCACGGATATAAGCCTTCTCGGCGCGGTCGTAATGGAGATTTTTGGGGGCGATCTTCTCATACTGCCCGATATCCGCCGACGCCTGTTGTGCCGAGATGCCGAACGTGACCGACAGGTCGCTGCGATTGAATCGGCCGTCCCAGAAAAGTCTGAAGTCGATAAATTCGAGCCGTCGGCGGACCCCCCAGCGCAGCCGCTCGCTTCCCTCCTCCATATGTTGTCCTCCAAGAAACGCGATTCTCATCAGAACATCGCGTCTAGTTACTTGACGTGATGGCACGCCGTCCCCAAATCATATGGACGGACGTAGGGAGCAAGGCAACCGCGGCGTCAAGGAGCGAGATGGTCTGCATGGAAGCGTCCGAAGAAGATCAACAGCTTAGGAGGCCGTTCCGTGTGCTCAGCCTCGATGGCGGCGGTATGCGCGGCATCTATACGGCGGCCTTCCTCGGCCGCCTGACCGATCAGTTCGCCCGGATCAGAGGCGAATCGGCGCTCGATCTTGGTCGAGGATTTGATCTCATCACCGGAACCAGCACCGGCGCGATCGTGGGCTGCGCGCTTGCCGTCGGGCGGCCAATGACCGAGATCGTCGGGCTTTATCGGGAGCACGGCCCGAAAATTTTCCCGCATCGGATTGCCGGTAAGCGCAGCGCGATCTACCGCGCTACGCAAGGTAGTCGTTTTGTCCGCGAGGGCGACAAAGCGCTTCGCGAAGCCCTGACGGCAGTGCTTGGCGACGTCACCATGCTTGATGTTTTCGATGGGCGGGGCATTTCACTGTCCGTCCCTACCGTGCTGATGAGCGAGCATCGCGCCTGGGTTTTCAAGAAGACGCCCAAGAGCGGCGTGCGTGACGATCGCTATCCGCTCGTGGATGTGTGCCTGGCGTCCAGCGCGGCGCCGATCTACCGCTCGCTCGCCGCGATCGACGATCCGAATACCCCGGGCGGCCCGAAGCAGGTGTTCGCCGACGGGGGTCTGTGGGCGAACAATCCGATCATGGTCGGGCTCGTCGACGCGCTGACGATCGCTGCGCCGGAGCAGCCGATTGAGATATTCTCGCTCGGAACCTGTCCGCGTCCGGAAGGCGATCATCTCGACGCCGAGACCGCCCATCGGTCAATGCTCGACTGGTCGCTTGGCGCCGACGTCGCGCCGCTCAGCATCGCGGCACAGGAGTTTGCCTTCGACAACATGGCGCGGCTGCTCGCCAACGCGATGACGAATTGCGGGCGCTCGATCCGGCGGGTGCGGTTCCCCAACAAGCCGGTCCCCGCCAGCATGATGCCGTACTTGGCGCTCGACGACACGCGCCCCGAGGCGATGGATCGCTTGATCGGTCAGGCCAACACCGACGCCGACCTCACCAAGAGCGCCTGCGACGACTTGAACAGTGAGGACGGCCGAATGATCCGGCGCCTGCTGCTCGACCTGCCGGCAATGCCGTTCACCGGCGCGATCTGGGATCGCGTTTTGACACAAACCCAGAAAGGATAGGTGATGTACGACTGCGCCAAAGACGTTCGTGCGTATGACGATCAGGAGGTGACTCTTCCCAAGAGCGAGCAGGATGCGATGCGCGACCGGCGCGACGCGAACCGTACTCGGCTGCGCAACGGCTTGGCCAACGCCAACAAGCCGGCGCCGCTCGAGTTCATCAAGCAGGGTAGCTACGCCATGAAGACCATGGTCCGCGACCCGGACAACGACTACGACATCGATGACGGCGTCTACTTCCGCAAGGAAGATCTGGTCGGCGAACGCGGCGCTGAGATGACGTCGTTGCAAGCCCGCCAGATGGTCCGGAATGCGGTCGATGACGGCAAGTTCAAGCGTGCGCCCGAGGTCCGCTCCAACTGCGTTCGGGTCATTTACGAGAAGGGCTATCACGTCGACTTGCCGGTGTATCGTCGCGTCGTGACCTCGACGGCGTTCGGCGATGAGGTCCACTACGAGCTCGCGGCGAGCAGCGGCTGGAAACGATCCGATGCTCGCGACGTCTCCGATTGGTATGAGGATGAAAGGGCCAAGTCAGCGGATGGCGTCCAGCTCCGCCGGATCAACCGCGACCTGAAGAAGTACGCCCGCAGTCGCTATAGCTGGCGCGGCGGCATCCTCAGCGGCTTCGGCATCACGGTGCTCACGACCGAGCGGTTCCGGGTCAATAACCGGGAAGATCGGGCGCTCTATGACACCATGGTGGCGATCCGCGACCGGCTCAACTGGGATCTGCAAGTTGTGCATCCGGTCACGCCCGGCGACTACATCACCAGCGGTAGCGACGATGCCGGAGCGCGGTGCTTTCGCGACAAACTCACTGAGGCGATCGATACGCTCCAGCCGCTGTTCGAAACCGACTGCACGCGCGAGCGCGCCCTGAAATGTTGGGACAAGATGTTCGCGACCACCTTTTTCAGCGAGCGGCTCGAGGAGGAGAAGCGCGCTGCCGTGGCAGCCCCGGCGATCATCGGCTCGGCGGCGCTGTTGGGCGCGACGGCAGCTGCGGCGGCGGCCGTCAGCAGCGCCGGTGGCGGCCGCCATGCCTGAGCAGCCTCGCACGCTCCGTTGGCGGCAGGCCGCGCTTCGGCTCGAAGCAACGTTGCGCGAGCTGACGGGGCAGGCGCCCGCGCGTCTCGATCAGGCCACGATCAGCAGCTGCTACCCGACGCGCCGTTGGGCTGCGGCTTGGCGGGTCAGCGTCGCCTTCTCAGACGGCGTGACGCGCAGGATCGACATCGTAGCGACGGCGGGCTTCCCGACTGTGCCGGTTCGCACGGCGCTCGTCGACCACCCCGCGCTTCTGACCTGGCCGCATGTCGAGAGCGATGGAATTCTCTGCCTATTGCCCAACATGGCGGAATGCGATCCCGATGATCCGTCGGCCGTGGCCGCGAACCTGTTGCACCGTTCGGTCCGTCTGATCGAGGAGCTGCTGGAAGGCGCGATCGTCGACCGGGACTTTCGCGCGGAGTTTTTGACCTATTGGGCCTATAAGGCGCACGCGAAGGGTGAGAAACTCTACAGTCTGCTTCAACCGGTGCCGCCATCGCGTTTGGTGCAGGTCTGGAGAGGCGAGGGACTGGAGGTTGTCGGCGAGACTGCCGAGGTCTTGGCCCAATGGGTGCGTCGGCGTTTCGGCCAGGATGTCGACGTCAAAACCGAGGACGCCGCCTTTCTCTGGCTGGGCGAGCCACCTCTTCCATCCGCCTATCCGGAGACGGCCGCGGACCTTCACGCTTTGGCGACCGAGCTCGGGAGCGACGCAAGGGCGGTCATCGATCAAGCGGCGGTCGGAGAACCCGATCATCTCGTCGTTGTCTTGGGTGCGACGGGTCGGGGCGGCGTGGGCTTGGTCGGCGTCAAGGTGCCCAATCCGAAGTACCTGAAGTCGACTCCACGGTCGACACGGGAACCCCTGTCGAAGGGCTTTCGGCCTGGCCACACGCCTAAGCCGGTCTTGCTGGCCCGTTTTTTCGGCGCCGGCCCTGTCATTCGCAGCTCACTTCAACGGGCGGATGCAATGTGGGTTCATGGCCGCGGCAGCGATTCCCGCACAGAAAGGCTATTGGGCGCGACGGTCGTGTTGATCGGCTGCGGATCGGTCGGTGCGCCGATCGCCTGCGCCCTCGCTCAGGCTGGCATCGGTCGCCTCATCCTGATCGACCCCGAAACGCTCTCCTGGCCGAACGTTGGCCGCCATCCCTTGGGCGCGTCAGCGGTCGGCCGGCATAAGTCCGAGGCGTTGGCTGAGCGATTGCAAGCTGATTTCCCCCATCTTCGGTGTCAAACGGCGCGCAATATTGCCCCCCGATCGGCGTCCAATCTTGGGTCTGACGCAATCTCGCTGCAGCTTCGGTCACATTGCACCGATGAGGCGAG
>NZ_LSKN01000012.1:0-2644 GCF_001557075.1 Methylobacterium sp. CCH7-A2 | reverse complement strand
TGGTTCTTATCCGCCGCATCGCGCGAGCGTCATGAGTTCCGGGACGGACTCTTAGCTCAAGGCCCCATGCCCGCTCATGACGTCTTCGATATGGGACGGCGTCCGCAAACGATGCTTGGCTAGCGACGTCGTCGAGACCCCAATACCCCGGAACGCGGGATGTCACTCATGGCCGATCTATCATCCAGATCCGGTGTCTATGACAACATTCCCGCTATCGCTTCGCGTTGCTCGGCGTGCTTTCCGGGGTTCTGCTCCTTCAACTTCGTGAGGTTGAGCAGCTTCCAGCGAACTGCCGGTAAATCTGCCGCTTGCGGCAATCCGATCACTTCGAAGTCCGGTTCAGCATCATGCAGCGAAAGCAGGAACTGCATCGCCCTGTCGTCGAGCCGTGCGAGCAGGTCTTTGGTTAGCCGCGCGCGCGCGTCCTTCAACTCGCTCAGGCTCACAGGCCTGACCGTCATACCCTCGAACTCTTTGGCAAAGGCGTCATCGATCTCGGAAAGCGGTGGCTTGATAAGCTCGTGCGGCGGTCGGCCAGAACTTGCAACATAGATCAAGAAGGTCCGAAACAGCACGTCGGTCAGCCCCTCATTCTCATAGAGAAGCTTCACATCGAACAGATCGCGCGGGTGCTGGCGATCGACCGCCGCATGGAGCTTGCCGCCGAACAAGTCCTCGAAGGCGACGACCTGCAGCTCGGCAAAGCCGAAGGTGTTGGCGACCGCGTCGGTGACCGGCCGCAGTTCTGGAGGATGCACCGTCCCGCGGGCGACTGGCGACGTCTCGATCTTGACCTCGATGTTTCCCTGGCGGACCAGCACGCGTGTGTCATTGTTGCCGCCGCCGGCGATGCGCTGAACCGTCACGCCCCGGAGGTTTCGCAAAAGGTCCTCGCGGATGCGATCAAGCGCCGCGTCGATACCGGCAAGTGTCGCGTCGCGATCCTCGACCGGGAGATAGGTGAGGTCGATGTCGACCGAGAGGCGAGGCATATCGCGATAGAAGAGATTGATGGCGGTGCCGCCCTTGAGCGCGAACACGTCCTGGCGCGCTATGAAGGGCAGTGTCCGGACCAGGAGTTCGACCTGCCGCATATATTGCTCACGCGCCATGGGCAGCCTCCTGCGGCAACAGGTCGGCCGGCACGGTGATCCGATAGGTTGGGTGCAGCCGCCCGTTCGCGGCGAGAGCGCGATCGCCTCGCCCCATGTCGATTCGCGACATGTCTATATGCTTGCGCCAGGCGTGAGCGTGCTTGTCGGCATAGACGAAGAACAGGCGTTTGACCTTCACGCTCTGGCACTGGACGAGCAGCGTCGTCAGCAATTTCGGGCGCAGATTGACCAAGCTCTCGAACGTCTTGTCGAGGGTGTGAAAGCTCTCGTTGTTTGGCAGTTCATCAAGTGCCTCAAGGATCGCTCGCTCCGCCGACGACATCCGTATCGGCCAACGCCAGGGACTGAGGGTGAGCTCCGCATCCGGGCCGTCGGACAGGCTGAATTCGCTATCTTCAACACCGATGGGCTGCTCACCGAACAGTGCATCGTTTCGCCGGACGAACCGTGCATCGGTTTGCAGCTCGACCAGCCATGTCGGTATGTCCGAGCCGTAGAGATAGATCGCAGCGTCGCCGCCCAACTGCAGATAGTGCGAATGACCGTGAAGGCCGAGGGAGCTCGTCCCTCCGACATGGAAGCTATGTCCCATGATCCATTGCGCGGAAAGCAACGGAATTTTCCATCCCGTGGCGGCTTCTTGACCTGCGCCGGTGGCAAATGGGCGGCGATAAAGGCCTTGTCTCACCCGTTCCAGCCAGCTCTGCTTCACATAGGCGGAAACGGATTGTCGCGAGATGGCGTGACGCGTCATCCAGGCCATATCCACCAGAAAACCTGGCGGGATGGCTTGAAGGAGCCGCTTCAGCTTCGATGCGCCTTGTCCATCCATAACTGACAATATGTCATGGATTCAAAGTGATTGCGAGCGCTGCTTTTGGACCTCCTCCTGATGTCAAACTAACGTTGACAAATGGATCTATTTTCAAAGTAAGCCGGAACAGCTATCTTGCTGATTTGAGCGGCTCAGAAGGCGTCTCCCTGCGGGCCGGGCTGTCGGCGAAGCTGAAGCCCCTGCGGGTCTTTACCCATCCGGGCGTCCATCCCTGACGCAGGGTGGAGCGTCGATACGCTACCGGGAGGAGAAGCGAGGTGTATCGCACGCTCAGACTATGGCTGGCGCGGCGGCGCGCTATCCGACGACGATGACAAGCCGATGCCCGTGCTCTCGTGCAGATCGACGAATTTGAAGCCTACTATGCTGCGCAGCGACTGGCAGCCCGCGCGCGGGCCGATGGTCTGTCGGGCGAGTTCCTTCACTGGACCAAGGTTGCCGCAGAGGTCGCGCGAATCTCGCCGCGCGCGAACATGAATCTGGCAAGCGTCCAGGCGATCGTCGACGAGGAACTGCGACGCAAGGGCAAGACAGTAGGCGGCGCTCGCTGAGGCGAACCGCGTGACCGCGACCAACAACACGCGGCGGCTGGGGTTCTCAGCGAATTGCGTCGTTGCCATGAAGCCAGGTCCACCAAGAGCAGCGCAATCCCGCTCTTCTGCGATGGCGTCCTGGTCCGGTTCCGGATCTT
>NZ_LSKN01000117.1:0-30873 GCF_001557075.1 Methylobacterium sp. CCH7-A2 | reverse complement strand
TACGTCACCGGCGGCGAGACCCGCGTCAAGGCGAGGCGGCTAGCGGCGGGCGAGGATCCCGATGGTGATCTCGACCGGCTCGACGTGCTCGGCACGCTCCACAAATTCGCCCAGGCGCGGCTCTCGCCGGAGGCCTTCGTCGAGGCGCTCGATCCGCTGCAGCCGCGGCTCTACTCGATCTCCTCCTCCCACAACGCCACGCCGGGCCGCGTCTCGCTAACGGTCGACGCCGTGCGTTACCGGATCGGCACGCGTCCGCGCTGGGGCGTGGCCTCGACCTTCCTCGCCGAGCGCGTCCAGCCGGGCGAGGCGGTACCGGTCTATGTCCAGCGCGCGCATGGCTTCGGCCTCCCTGCAAATCCTGACACGCCGATCATCATGTGCGGCCCGGGAACCGGCATCGCGCCGTTCCGCGCCTTCCTGCATGATCGCCGGGCGACCAAGGCGCCGGGACGCAACTGGCTGTTCTTCGGCCATCAGCGCCGCGCCACGGACTTCTTCTACGAGGACGAGCTGAGCGCGATGAAAGAAGAGGGTCTGTTGACCAACCTCACCCTCGCCTGGTCGCGCGACGGCGACGAGAAGATCTATGTCCAGGATCGGATGTGCGAGCGCGGCGCCGAACTCTTCGACTGGCTCGAACAGGGCGCGCATTTCTATGTCTGCGGTGACGCCAAGCGAATGGCCAAGGATGTCGAGTTGGCGTTGGTCGACATCGTCCTCGCCCATGGCGGGCGCTCCGCGGAGGCGGCCCAGGCTTATCTCGCCGGGCTGAAGAAATCCGGCCGCTATCAGGCCGACGTGTACTGATGCGGCCTGGAGAGGATCTGATGAGAGAAGCGAGGGCGAACAACCCCGAGAATGCCCGATGGAAGGCGCGCTTGGACTGGTGCTCCGGACAGTGGGCTGGTCATGGATAAGCTGGCGAAGCTCCCGATCTTTCTCAATCTCGAGTCAAAGCGCGCCGTCGTCGTCGGCAGCGGCAATGGTGCTCTCTGGAAGGTGCGGTTGCTGGCTGCGGCTGGAGCCGAGGTTGCCGTTTTCGCTCCTGCGCCGAGTGACGGCATGCTGGCCTTGGCGGCGCAGGCCAGCAGCCGGATCACGTTTCATCGTCGCGCGTGGTGCACTGCCGATTTCGCGGATGTCGCGGTCGCTCTGCTCGAGCCCTCGGGAGAACAGGCCGAGATCGAGCAGTTTCGTAGGCAGGCCCGGTCCGCGGGAGCGCTGGTCAATGTCATCGATACTCCCGAAGCCTGCGATTTCCAGTTCGGGACGATCGTCAATCGGTCTCCGGTGATCATCGGCATCTCGACTGACGGCGCCTCTCCAATCCTTGGCCAGGCCCTGAGGCGACGCATCGAGGCGATCCTCCCTTGCGAGATCGGCTCTTGGGCACGGGCCGCCAAGCGATTTCGGGCGCATCTGGCGGAGAGGCTTCCAGGCCGAATCGAACGCCGGGCATTTTGGGAACGGTTCGTCGACCTCGTGCTGGCGGGTCGGGGCACGGAAGGCTCAATTGCCCGGCTTGAGGCGATCGTCAATGAGATCCACGCTGACTTACCACACAAGGAACGTGACGCCGTCACTTCAGTCGTTGTCCTGACGGTGGATCCCGCTGATCCGGGGGAATTGACGCTGTCGGAGGTGCGCACCCTGCAGGCGGCAGATATGATCGTGCATGATAGAGCGATCACCGAACCGGTGTTGGAACTTGGGCGTCGCGAAGCAACTCGCGTTGCTGTGTTGAACGACGCTCAAGCCGCTATGTCGCTTAGCCGTCTCGCCTCGGGAACCTCACTCAGAATCGTCCACCTTCGCTCTAGGAGAACCTGCGATGCGATCGGATCGGCAAGCGACTACAGAGCGCCGATAGGCCACCTATCGTAGCTGCCCCGGTACCGATCTGCGCGAATGGCTGACAAAAGAGCGCGCCGACCTGAGCCTCGCGGTGCGAGGACTGTGGCTTTACATGTATGAGGACCAGCGCGCCAATCGACCGGTGCGAATGGCTTTCGACGCATTGGCGGAGGGCCTGCGAGGCTTGATTAGCCGAGGCGCAAAGCGCTCGGCAGGTGGAAGCGTGCGATTGCTCTGATCCCGTCGAATGGGCAGCTGGCCGCTTTTCTATGAATGTCCGGTTCCCGGTGGAGTGCCAAGTCCAGTTCTTGGCGCTCAGCGATTTTGACCTGTCCGTTCGATCATCTGTAACCACAAAGCGCAAGGACAGCCTAAGGCGGTTGACCTTCCCCAATGGGAAGCTTCATTTGATCGACGCAACGGAACGAATCGGCGGAGCATCGTGACGGCATTCGGGAACCTGGTCCATGCACTCAAGGCGACCGTATTGGTCGTCCTGTTGTCGCTTGGCTGGGCAATCCCGGTGCAGGCGCATTCCGGCCATGCCAAATCCAGGGCCGTCGCAGCCGCCGAGGCGATACCGCAGGACGCACGCCTGACCGTCACCGCCGCTTCGCCTCGACCTGAGACGGTCGAGGTCTGCGAGCCATCCGCGCAGCGGGCATCCGAACCGGCCGGCGATTGCCCGCAGAATGGCGGCTCTGATCGCAGCTGCTGCGGCACGATGTGCACGTCCGTCGTGATCGAACACGCCGTCGCGTCGCTGCCCTTGCGGGTCTCTCACAGGATCCGGCTCGGCTTGCCACCCGAGCACGCTACGCCCGAGCAGGCGCCGGGTCTCGACGCCAGACCTCCACGAACCATCGACATCGCTTGAGCGTCGGCCGGCTGACCAGCCGCGCCGCCGGATGGTCATGCCGATCGTGATGGGTTCGTTTCATGTTTTCGTTCGTCCGCAGCCTCGCACGCTGCCTCGTCGCGCCTGTGGCGCTGGCTTCCGTCCTGTCCGTTGCCCCGCTCGCGGCCCATGAGGGCCACGACCATGGCGCCCCGCCCGTGCCCGTCGCCACGGCGGGCTCGCCGCGGGTGGCGCTGCATTCCGACGCCTATGAGCTCGTCGGCATCCTGCGCGGCGACAGGCTGACGCTGTTCCTGGACCGCTATGCCGGCAACGCCCCCGTCACCGATGCCGGCCTCGTCGTGACGATCGGCACCGGGGCGGATGTCGCCGCGACACCGACGCCGGAGGGGACCTACGTGGTGGTCTCGGACCGGCTCGTCGGCGCAGGACCGCTGGAACTCGTCTTCGCCATCACTCATCCCGGCGGCGACGACCTGCTGATCGGAACGCTCGAACGGCCGGCGGCCGCGGCGACCGGCGCTCCGGCGGCATCGGGCCACGCTTCCGCTCAGGCTGCGAGCGTCGTCATCGCGGGCCGGCCGGTGCCGGTCCTGTACCTGGCGATGGGCGCGGCGCTGGCCGTGGGGCTCCTGCTCGGCGCCACACTCCGCCGCTCGCGCCCGGCCCTGTCCCTGACCGGCCTCGTCCTCGTGCTGCTGATCGCGGGGACGGGCCTGGCGAGCGCCCATGAAGGCCATGATCATGGTCAGGCGGCCAAGATGGCACCGCCCGCCGGCGACACCCCCCGCCGTCTCGCGGGCGGCTCGGTCTTCGCGCCGAAGCCGACGCAGCGGCTGCTGGAAATCCGCACCCAGGTCACCAAGACCGAGGAAGCGCGCAAGACCCTGGCCCTGGTCGGTCGCGTGATCGCCGATCCCAACCGCTCGGGCCAGGTGCAGAGCATCACCGGCGGCCGGATCGTCGCGCCCGAGAGCGGCCTGCCGCGGCTGGGCCAGATCGTCCGGCGCGGCGATATCCTCGCCTCCGTCGAGCAGGCCGTGCCGCAGGCCGACCGCACCACCATCGCCGAGCGCGTCGGCGAGATCGAGCAGCAGATCGCCATGGTCGAGGCGAAGCTGAAGCGCTCGCGCAGCCTGGCCGAGCGCGCCATCGCGCCGCAAAGCCAGGTCATCGATTTCGAGATCGAACTCGCCGGGCTGATGCGGCGGCGCGAGATCGTCGGGCGCATCCGCATCGAGCCCGAACTGCTGCGCGCCCCGCTCGATGGCGTGGTCTCGGCGGTGCGGGTCGTGGCGGGTCAGGTCGTCGGCTCGCAGGACGTCCTGTTCCAGATCGTCGACCCCGCGGGCCTGTGGATCGAGGCCCTGTCCTATGGCGATGTCGATCTCTCGCAGCTCGACGGCGCCTCGGCGCTGCTGCCCGGCGGAAAGCCACTCAGCCTGTCCTTCCGGGGCACCGGACGGGCGCTGCAGCAGCAGGCGACGCTGGTGCACTTCGCCGTCGAGGACCCGCCCGCCACGGTCGCGATCGGCCAGCCCGTGCGGGTGACGGCCCGCAACGGCGCCAGCGTCAGCGGCATCATCCTGCCGCGCGACGCCGTGGTGCGCGGCAGCAATGGCGAGGCGCTGGTCTGGCGCCACACCGATCCCGAGCGCTTCGAGCCCAGGCCCGTCCGCACCGAACCCTTCGACGCGACAAGGCTGGTGGTCCGCTCCGGCGTCGCGCCGGGCGAGCGCATCGTCGTGCGCGGCGCCGAACATCTCAACCAGATCCGCTGAGACGAGGGCGCGATGTTCAACCTCCTCGTCTCGGCCAGCCTGCGCAACCGGCTCTTCGTCATCGCCGCTGCGCTCGTGCTGATGGCCTATGGCAGCTATGTGCTGCCGCGCGTCCCCATCGACGTCTTCCCCGATCTCAACCGCCCGACCGTCACGCTGATGACGGAAGCCGAGGGGCTCGCCCCGCAGGAGGTCGAGCAGCTCGTCACCTATCCCCTGGAAACGGCGATGAACGGCATGCCCGGCGTGCTGCGCGTGCGCTCCGTCTCGGGCGTCGGCCTCTCGATCACCTATGTCGAGTTCGACTGGGGCACCGACATCTACCGCTCGCGACAGCTCGTCGCCGAGCGGCTGTCGCTGGTGCGCGAGCAGTTGCCGCGCGGCGTCAACCCGCAGATGGGCCCGGTCTCCTCGATCATGGGCGAGATCATGCTGGTCGCGGTGACGGCCGAGCGGGCCTCCCCGATGGAGGTCCGCGAGATCGCCGACTTCATCATCCGGCCGCAGATCCTGAACATCGCCGGCGTCTCGCAGGTCATCCCGATCGGGGGCGAGGTCCGCCAGTACCGGATCACGCCCGATATCGCGGCCATGCAGGCGCTCGACGTCACGCCCGAGCAGATCGAGGCGGCGGTCACCCGCTTCGGCACCAACACCGGCGGCGGCTTCATCGACCAGCAGGGGCGCGAATACCTGATCCGCAATGTCGGGCTGACGCAGCGGCTGGAGGACCTGCGCAACACCGTCGTGCTGCAGCGGAACGGTCAGCCGATCCTGCTGCACCAGGTCGCGGGCGTCGATTTCGCGGCCCGGGTCAAGCGTGGCGACGCCGGCTACCAGGGCCGGCCGGCGGTGATCATCGGCATCCAGAAGCAGCCCGAAGCCGACACCGTCGCGCTGACGCGCCAGGTCGAGACGGCGCTGGCCGATATCCAGAAGACCCTGCCCGCCGGCATCTCCGCGACGAATGTCCAGTTCCGGCAGGCGAGCTTCATCGAGACCTCGATCGCCAATGTCGAGCGCGTGCTGCTGGAGGCGGCCGGCGTCGTCGCCGTCATCCTGCTGCTCTTCCTGATGAATGTCCGCGCGACCCTGATCTCGCTGACGGCGATCCCGGTCTCGATCCTGACGACGGTGCTGGTCTTCCAGGCCTTCGGCCTGACCATCAACACGATGACGCTGGGCGGGCTCGCCATCGCGATCGGCGAACTGGTCGACGATGCCGTCGTGGACGTGGAGAACATCCTGCGGCGGCTGAAGCAGAACCGGGAGAGCGCCGCGCCTAGGCCCGTGCTGGCGGTCATCGCGGCGGCCTCGCAGGAGGTCCGGTCGGGCATCGTCTACGCCACCGCGATCATCATCCTCGTCTTCATCCCGCTCTTTGCGCTGTCAGGCATCGAGGGGCGGCTCTTCGCGCCGCTCGGCATCGCCTACATCGTCTCGATCCTGGCCTCGCTGATCGTCTCGATCACGCTGACCCCGGTGATGGCGTATTATCTCCTCTCGGGTGCGATGGGCGGCCATGAGCGCGACTCCTTCGTCGTGCGCCATCTCAAGCGGGGGAATGCGGCACTGCTGCGCTTCGCCTTCGAGACCCGCGCGCTTCTCGTCACCGTCGTCGGCATCGGCGTGGCGCTGGCCGTCTATGGCGCGACGCTGCTGCCACGCACCTTCCTGCCGCCCTTCAACGAGGGCACGCTAGTGGTCTCGCTGCAATACAACCCGGGTATCTCGCTGGCCGAGAGTCACCGCCTCGGGCTGCTCGCCGAACAGCTCGTCCTCAGGGTCCCGGAGGTGAAGTCGATCGGCCGCCGCACCGGCCGCGCCGAGCTCGACGAGCATGCCGAGGGCGTCCATTCCTCGGAGGTCGACATCGATCTCCATCGCTCGGACCGGCCCAAGGAAGCGGTCCATGCCGACATCCGCGCGGCGCTGAGCGTGCTGCCGGTCTCGGTCAATATTGGCCAGCCGATCAGCCACCGGCTCGACCACATCCTCTCGGGCGTGCGCGCCCAGATCGCGCTCAAGGTCTATGGCGAGGACCTCGACACGATCCGCAGCCTCGCCGAGACACTGCGCGAGCGGCTCGCCGCCGTGCCCGGTCTCGTCGATCTCCAGATCGAGCGGCAGGTCCGCATTCCCCAGCTGCGCATCGACGTCGACCACGACAAGGCGGCGCTCTACGGGCTGACGCCGGCCAGCGTCACCCAGGCGCTCGAGACGCTCTCCAACGGCCGCACCGTCTCGCAGATCGTCGACGGCAACCGCCGCTACGATGTCGTGCTGCGGCTCTCGGACCAGGACCGCTCGACGACCGGGCTCGAGGATCTGCTTATTGCGACGCCGGGTGGCCACCTCCCCTTGCGCCTGATCGCCTCGGTCTCCGAGACGGACGGCCCCAACCAGATCCAGCGCGAGAACGGCCAGCGTCGCATCGCGGTCTACGGCAATGGTGACGGCCAGCGCGACATGGCGGCGATCATCGCCGAGATCCGCGGGGTCGTCGCGCAGACGCCGCTGCCGCAGGGCTATGTCACCCGCATGGAGGGCACCTTCCAGGCGCAGGAGGAGGCGACGCTGCGGATCGGGCTGCTGAGTCTTGTGTCGCTGGCGCTGATCTTCGTGGTGCTGTTCACGCGCTACCAGTCGGCGGTGCTGGCGCTGATCATCATGGGCAATATCCCGCTCGCGCTGATCGGCAGCGTCGTGGCGCTGCACCTCGCCGGGCAGCCGCTCTCGGTCGCCTCGATGGTCGGCTTCATTACGCTCGCCGGCATCTCGGCCCGCAACGGCATCCTCAAGGTCTCGCACTACATCAACCTGACCCTCTACGAGGGCGAGCGCTTCGGGCGCGAGCTCGTCATCCGCGGCAGCCTGGAGCGGCTGACGCCCGTGCTGATGACGGCGCTCTCGGCCGGGCTCGCGCTGATTCCGCTGCTCTACGGCGCCGACCAGCCCGGGCGCGAGATCCTGCACCCGGTCGCGGTCACGATCTTCGGCGGGCTGATCTCGGCGACGATCATCGACACGGTGCTGACGCCCGTCCTGTTCCTCACCTTCGGCCGCAAGCCGCTGGAGCGCATCGTCGCCAGCCGGGCGCCGGGCGCCGGCGCGTTGTCGCCGACTGAAGCCTTCTGAAACGGCAAAGGAGAAAGACCATGTTCAGATCGATCACCGCTCTGGCCCTGATCGGCCTGGTATCGACAGCCTCAGCTCACGAACTGGCGAAAGGCCCCAATGGCGGCCCGCTCGTCGACGTCGCCGGGCACCATATCGAGATGGTCGCGAAAGGGACCGAACTCGTTCTCATCCTCACCGACGCCGCCGACAAGCCGCTGTCATCGGTGGGCACAAAGGCGGCGCGCGCCATTGTCCAGGACGCCGGCAAGACCGCGACGGTGGCGCTGAGCCCCGTCGAACCCAACAAGCTGGTCGGGACGCTCGCCCAGCCGCTGGGGACGGGCGCGAGGGTCGTGATCTCTGCGACACTCGCCGACGGCCACGCGTTGCAGGCGCGCTTCACCAACAACTGATCCCCGAAGAAAGGACCTACCGATGACACGCTCGATCCCGACCGCGCTGATCCTCCTGATGCTCGCCTTGCCCGCGGCCGCTCAATCCTCGCATCAGGGGCATGGCAGCCATGGCGCGCCGGCCGCTACCGGTGCGCCGAAAGGCCAGACGGGCGCCGGCGCCATGAGCATGGAATCCATGCAGACCATGATGAAGACCATGATGCCTTCGCCCGGCGACGCGGCCTCGACCAAGGACTTCAAGAGCGCCGACATGAAGATGATGCACGATATGGCCGTGCCCTACACCGGCAATCCCGACATCGACTTCCGCACCAAGATGATCCCGCATCATCAGGGCGCGATTGACATGGCCAAGGTCGCGCTGGCTCACGCCAAGGACGAGACGACGAAGTCTCTCGCCGCGCAGATCATCAAAGACCAGGAGCGCGAGATCGCCGAGATGCGAGAGTGGCTCAGCAAGAATGCTCCGAAGTGAGCGAGGGCATGCCTGGTGGGGGCTGATCCGGGCTGCGGTCCTATAGCGGCGGTTCGCGATCAGCCTGCTGTTTGGCGCCGCCAGTCATCGAGTGGTGTTAGAGTGCGGCTGGATGCGGCCTCCTAAGGAGGATGCAAAATGTCGATTGAGCAGCAGAACGTCACTCAACGTCCCGCCTGGAACACAGGACGCCTGATTGGTCCCAAGCCTCCGCTGAACCCGCGGCACATCTGGGCAATCCGAACGCGGCTTCAGCACGATCATCGCGTACGCGATCTCGCCATGTTCAACCTCGCGATCGACAGCAAGCTGCGCGGTTGCGATCTCGTTCGCCTTCGGATCAGCGATGTTGTCCTCGGCGGCACGGTGAGGCTGCGGACTTCGATCATCCTGCAGAAGACGGGCCGACCGGTGCCTTTCGAACTGACTGATCCGACGCGCGAAGCGCTGACCGCTTGGCTTCGGCGACGACCATCCATCGATGCCGACTGGCTGTTTCCCAGCCGTAGCCATAAAGGCGAGCATGTCACGACCCGCCAATATGGACGCCTGCTCGATGACTGGGTTTCGCTGATCGGCCTCGACCCTGCCCTTTACGGCACGCACAGCCTCAGGCGCACCAAAGTCGCACTCATCTACAAGCGAACCGGAAATCTGCGAGCCTGCCAGCTTCTGCTCGGCCATTCCAAGCTGGAGAGCACAGTCCGTTACCTCGGCATCGAAGTCGATGATGCTCTGATGTTGTCTGAGCAAACAGATATCTGATTGAGACGGCGCGGCGGCTCCCGCCGCGCCGGAGCGGACCAAAAATTCAGGCATCTCCGCCACAAAGAAGGATGCTCGCGGCGCACTGAAGGTCTGCTTCTTGGCAAAGCATGAATGTCAGGAAGTGGCGCATTGATGCGCGACGCCGCAGGTTGGGACCGGTTTCGACCCGGGCCGAGCGACGCCGTATCCGACGACCGACGGCCACTTGCGGACGCCGGGACCCGCCCCATACATTACAACCTGAGAAACGATGACCTGAAATCAGGCTTGGCGAGGAAACGGCATGTCGGATGCCTTGCGCATCGCGCATGGTGCCTTCGGACGGGTGGCGCTGCTGGACATGGACCGAAGCCTAGTCCGGCACGCGCATCCGCATTGCCATGTGCTGCTCAAAGTCGATGGCGACGACACGCAGTTTCTCGTCGGAGACGATGTCGCCCCGCTGACCGACGATCTCGCCGTGCTGGTCAACGCTTGGGAGCCGCATGCCTATATCCATGACCCCAGGCGCAAGAACGCGCTGATCCTGGCGCTTTACATCGAGCCCGACTGGCTGCGCAGCTTCCGGCCGAACTGGGCCGCCAGCGGCGCGCCAGGCTTCTTCGAGCAGTCGGCAGGCGAGGTCACCGCTCATATCCGGCAGACCGCGCTCGATCTCGCAGCCGAGATGGTGCACGAGCCCGGCGCCTCGCGCCGGCAGGAGCATTTGCTGTCCGAACTGATGATCGCCGTGATCGAGCGCTTTACGCCCTGGCGGACGATCGGCGCATCGCTGCGCGAAATCGCCCGCTCGAACGCGATCGACTGGCGGGTGGGGCGTGCCATCTCCCTGATGCGCACGAATCCGGCTGCCCCGTTCAGCATCGAGAACCTGGCGAAGTCGGCGGGTCTCTCGCGGGCGCATTTCTTCCGCCGGTTCGAGCAATCGACCGGCGTCACGCCGCATGTCTTTCTGAACGTGCTCAAGGTCGAAATCGCCGTCGGTGCGATCGTCGAGGGCGACGAGACCTTCGCGGTGATGAGCCACCGGCTCGGCTTCAGCGCGCCGGCCCATTTTAGCCGCTTCTTCCGCGACCATTGCAGCGTCGCGCCCAGCGAGTTCCGTCAGGTGGCGCGGCTGGGCCGGTAACGATGGCAGTCGCTCGCCGAAGCGCCGTGTTCATCACACGAGCGCCGACTGACAGCTGCGGCTGCCCATCAATTTTGAGACTTTTCGGTAAGATGCGAGACCCAGCGGGATCGCGCCCCATCCCCTGATCGGAGAGCCTTCTGCCCCAGACGCCCGTCAGAGCGCGTCGTCGGGAGCAGGCTCAGGTGAAGATCGAAACCATTTCGTGGACGGGACAATCGCTGGAGCGCGTCGAGGACGCGGCCCTGCTGACCGGTCGCGGGCGGTTCATCGACGATCTTGGCGTCAGACCCGGCACGCTCCACGCCGCCATCCTGCGCTCGCCGCACGCCCACGCTGATATCCTGGCCGTCGAAGTTTCGGCGGCTGCCGTCATGCCGGGCGTCGCGGCGGTCGTCACAGGTCGCGACTTGGCGAAGCTGACGACGCCGATGGTCGCCGGCCTCAAGGTCGCGGTCGAGAACTGGCCCATGGCAGTCGAGCGGGTACGCTATGTCGGCGAGCCGGTCGCCATCGTCGTCGCGGCGGACCGCTACCTTGCCGAGGACGCGCTGGACGCGATCGAGGTCGAATACGGCCCGCTACCATGCGCCGTCGATCCCTGCGCGAGCCTGAAATCCGATGCGCCGGTGCTGCACGACAACGCCGGCGGCAACCTCGTTAGCGACCGTCGCTTTCGCTACGGCGATCCCGAGTCCGCTTTCGCAGACGCCGAGCATCGGGTCGAGGTGACGATCGCCTATCCGCGCAACACCGGCGCGCCGATGGAAACGTTCGGGGTCGTCGCCGAATACGATCCCCATGAGGACGCCTACGACATCCTGGCCAATTTCCAGGGGCCGTTCAGCATCCATGCGGTGCTGGCCCGCTGCTTGAAGGTGCCCGGCAATCGGCTGCGGCTGCGCATGCCGCCGGAATCGGGCGGCAGCTTCGGCGTCAAGCAGGGCGTTGCGCCCTATGCGGTGCTGATCGGCGTCGCCGCGCGCATCGCTGGCGCGCCGGTCAAATGGATCGAGGACCGGCTTGAGCATCTGGGCGCGGCGGTGGCCGCCACCAACCGCGTCACCACGCTCAAGGCCGCGGTGACGGCAGCGGGCCGCATCACCGCGCTAGACTGGGACCAGGTCGAGGATTGCGGGGCCTATCCGCGCGCGCCGGAGCCGGCCACGCTATACCGCATGCATGGTAACATGACCGGGGCCTACAACATCGCGAACCTCGCGATCCGCAACCGCGTCGTGCTAACCAACAAGGCCCCGACCGGCCTCGTGCGCGGCTTTGGCGGCCCGCAGGTCTATTACGCCCTCGAACGGCTGATGCAGCGCATCGCGGTCGAGCTCGACCTCGATCCGCTGGCAGTGATCCGGGCCAACCTGATCCCGGCGCGGGCGTTTCCCTACCGCACCGCCTCGGGCGCGCTCTACGATTCCGGCGACTATGTAAAGGCCTTCGAATTGACCCTGGCCGAGGGCCGTCTCGCCGATCTCGAAGCCCGGCGCGACGCCGCCCGCGTTGCTGGCAGGCGCTACGGCATCGGTTTTGCGGCCGTCGTTGAGCCGAGCGTCTCGAACATGGGCTACATCACCACTGTCCTGACCTCCGCCGAGCGAAAGAAGGCCGGGCCCAAGAACGGCGCGCAGGCGACAGCCACCGTCACGCTCGATCCGGTCGGCTCGGTCGGCGTCCATGTCGCATCCGTGCCGCAGGGGCAGGGTCACCGCACGGTGCTGGCGCAGGTCGTCGCGGACGTGTTCGGCCTGCCATGCGAGGCAGTCCGCGTCGTCGTCGATCTCGACACGGGCAAGGACGCATGGTCGATCGCCTCGGGCAATTATTCCAGCCGCTTCGCCGCCGCCGTCGCCGGCGCAGCGCATCTGGCGGCGACGCGCCTGCGCGACAAGCTCGCCGCCATCGCCGCCAGCCAGCTCGGCGTCGCGCCCGCGCAGATCGGCTTTGCCGGCGGCGCGGTGTTCGCCAAGGGCGACGCGGCCAGGACGCTGCCCTTCGGTCGCATAGCGGCGCTGTCGCATTGGTCGCCGGGCCTGCTGCCCGCCGGAGTCGATCAGGCGATTCGCGAAACAGCTTTCTGGACGCCGCCCGAACTGTCCGCGCCTGGCGAGGATGACACGGTCAATTCCTCGCTCTGCCACGGCTTCATCTTCGACATGGCCGGCGTCGAGGTCGATGTCGAAACCGGCAAGGTCCGGATCGACCGCTACGTCACAATGCACGACTGCGGCCGCGTGCTGCATCCCGGCATGGTCGAGGGTCAGATCAGGGGCGGCTTCGCGCAGGCGCTGGGCGCGACCTTCTTCGAGGAACTCGCCTATGCCGATGACGGCGCGTTCTTGACCGGAACCTTCGCCGACTACCTGCTGCCGACGGCGACCGAGACGCCCGATGTCGAGATCCTGCACATCGAGACGCCGTCGCCCTTCACGCCGCTCGGAGCAAAGGGCGTCGGCGAAGGCAATTGCATGTCGACGCCGGTCTGCCTCGCCAATGCGGTCGCCGACGCGCTCGGGGTGGCGCAGCTCGACCTGCCGTTGACCCCTGCGCGCGTCGCTGCGCTAGTCGCCGCCGCCGAGCCCGCGCGGCCGGAGGGCCACCGCGACCGGGGTTTGCAGCCGGGCACCGCCAAGCCGGGCGATCGCGCGCTGCGCGGCCAGGGGCAGGCCAACGTCGCGGCAACGCCGGACGCGGTCTGGGCGATGCTGCTCGATGTCGACACGCTCGCTTCGATCATCCCCGGCTGCCACGGCGTCGACAAGCTCTCGGAGACGCATTTCAAGGCGGATGTGACGCTCGGCGTCGGCCCGGTCAAGGGTCGCTACAAAGCTCAGATCAGGCTCTCTGATCTCGATGCGCCCCGCGCCGCGACCCTGTCCGGCTCCGTCTCGGGGGCGCTCGGAACAGGCGGAGGCTCCGGCCGCGTTACGCTGACGCCGGCAGGCGAGGGCGGCACGCTCATCGCCTACACCTATGAGGCCGCGGTCGGCGGCAAGGTGGCCGCGATCGGCGGACGGCTGCTCGACGGCGCGGCCAGGGCCATCATCGGGCAATTCTTCGCGGCGCTGGCGCGCAGGGCGTCGCCGCCGCGTCCCGGCTTCATCGGCCGCCTGCTCGGGAGGCGGCCATGAAGCCCGCAGCCTTCGACTATGTCCGCGCCGGCGACCTTTCCGAGGCGCTCGATGCGCTGGCACGGCATGGCGCCGACGCCCGCATCATCGCCGGCGGCCAGTCGCTGCTGCCGATGCTGAACATGCGGCTGGCGAAGCCGGCGGTGCTGATAGACATCATGGGCATTGCGGGGCTCGACCGGGTCGAGCGCGAGGGCGACTTGATCGTCGTACCGGCGGGCGTGCGCCAGGCGGCGCTTATGAAGCGCCCCGGCCTTGCCGACGAACAGCCGCTGCTGGCGGCGGCGCTGCCCTGGCTCGGGCATTACCAGACGCGTGCACGCGGCACAGTCTGCGGCTCGGCCGCCCATGCCGATCCGAGCGCCGAAATCCCGCTCTGCCTCGTCGCACTCGATGGCGAGGTCAGGCTCCGCTCGCGCCGCAGGCGGCGCAGCGTTAGAGCCGCCGACTTCTTCGGCGCTATGATGGTGACGGACAAGGCCGATGACGAACTGATCGAGGCCGTCGCCTTCCCGGCCGCGATGGCCGGAACCGGCTACGCCTTCCGCGAGGTCGCGCGCCGCCATGGCGATTTCGCCATCGTCGGCTGCGCGGCGGTGGTCAAGCGCCATGCCATCCATCTCGCGGTCGCAGGCGTCGCCGACAAGCCGCAGCGCCGCAGCTTCCCGCCCCTGCAGGGCTCGGCCCTGACGGATGCGCTAAACGCCTTCGCCTGGGATCTCGAAGCCCGCGACGATTTCCACGCGACCGCCCGGTTGCGGCGCGACCTCGTGCGCTCGCTCGGCCTGTCTACGATCGGGGAGGCCCAGCGATGCCTCGCCTGAACGCCGCGACGCGCCACCGCGTCGCCTTCACCCTCAACGGTCGGCCGGTCTCGCTTGAGGCCGAGCCGCGTCTGCTCGCCACCGACGCGCTGCGCCACGGGCTCGGTGCGACCGGAACTCATGTCGGCTGCGAGCATGGCGTTTGCGGTGCCTGCACGATCCAGATCGACGGCCAGCCTGCCCGCGCCTGCCTGACGCTCGCGGTCCAGCTCGAAGGCAGGGATGTCGCCACGGTCGAGGGGCTCGCGCCGGAGCGCGACCGGCTCTCTGTGATGCAGGCCGCCTTCCGTCGCCATCACGCGCTGCAATGCGGCTTCTGTACGGCCGGCATCCTGGTCTCGCTCGACGCCTATCTGCGCGAGGAGCCCGCGCCGAGCGAGCAGGATTTGCGCGAGGTCGTGGGCGGGCATCTGTGCCGCTGCACCGGCTACACGCCGATCATCAGGGCGGCGCTCGAGGCGGCCGCCAGCCTGCGGGGCGAGCCCGCATCGCAGCCACCGGATCGGGAGTCTGCCCATGTTTGACCTCGGCACCAGCTTCGTCGCGAGCGTGGCGCGCGACCCCGATGCGCTCGCCATCGTCGACGGCGATCTTCGCCTGACCTATGCGCAGTGGTTCGACAGGATTTCTTCGCTCGTCGCCGCCTTCGACGGCATGGGCTTGAAGGCCGGCGACCATCTCGTCACCGTGCTCCAGAATCGCTGGGAGGCGGCGAGCCTGCACTGGGCCTGCCAGCTCGCCGGCCTGACGATCGTGCCGATCAACTGGCGCGCCAAGCCCGACGAGATTGATTTCGTGCTCGGCGATTGCGGAGCTAAGGCGATCGCCTTCGAAGAGGTATCGGGCCAAGCTACCGCACTGAGCGAATTGGCGCGCTCAATCCCCCGCATCGCGCTCGGTCCCAACGCAGGCGCAGCCGAGCTCACCTTCGCGGAGATGGTCGCCCTGCCAGCCCCTGTCGCGACGCCACGTGTGGCCGCCGACGCCTGGTCCCTGATGCTCTACACCTCGGGCACCACGGCCAAGCCCAAGGGCGTGCCGCGTCGCCACCGGGCCGAACGCATGGCGGCGCTCGCCCATGTCGTACAGAACCTCTACGGCCAAGGCGAGCGCACGCTCGGCGTGATGCCGCTCTATCATACGATGGGCGTGCGCTCGCTGCTGGCGATGTCGCTAATCGGCGGAGCCTTCATCTGCCTGCCGCGCTTCGATGTGGCGCGGGCTCTCGAACTGATCGCGGCCGAGAAGGTCAGCAACCTCTATCTGGTGCCGACGCTCTATCACGACGTCGTCCATCACCCGGATTTCGCGCGAACCGACGTCTCCAGCGTGCGAAAGCTCGGTTTCGCCGGCGCGCCGATGACCGACGGGCTGCTCGGCAAGCTGACCGAGGCCTTCAGACCGGAACTCTTCGTCAACCATTACGGCTCGTCGGAGATTTACACCTTCACGGTCAACCAGAAGGCGGCGCTCAAGCCCGGCTGCGCCGGCAAGGCCGGCCTCAACCAGCTCATCCGGGTGGTGAAGCTCGGAGCCGCCTCTGCCCAGGACCTTGCAGCGCCGGGCGAGGAGGGCGAGATCGTCGCGCTCGCATCGAGCGATGAGGCGTTCGAGGGCTACTGGAGACGCCCCGAAGCCGACGCCAGATCGCTGCGTGACGGCTGGTACTTCACCGGCGACACTGGATATTTCGATCCGGACGGCGACCTCTTCGTCTCCGGCCGCGTCGACGACATGATCATCACCGGCGGCGAGAACGTCTCGCCGGTCGAGATCGAGAGCTGCCTGTCCCTGCATCCCGGCGTCTTCGAGGTCGCCGTCGTCGGCCTGCCCGACGAACGTTGGGGCAAGATCGTCGTCGCGTTCGTACAGCGCGCCGGCGCGGTCACCGCCGAAGATCTTGACGCCCATTGCAAGGCGACGGGCCTCGCCAACTTCAAGCGCCCGCGCCGCTTCGAATTCGTCAAGGCTATCCCTAAATCGCCCGTCGGCAAGCTGCTGCGCCGCCAGCTCGTGGCCGGCGAGTACGAGCCCGAACGGCCCGATATCGCAGCCGAATGACCACCGCATCACCCATCACGACTGAAAGGCCAGAGCCGATGAACGCCATTACTCCCATTCACCCCGCCCTGACCGAACTCGACGGATTCAGCGTCGAGATCGACGCCGCCCGCGAGCGCGCCGACATCATCCTGAACCGGCCGCCGATGAACGTCATCTCGATGCCGCAGCGCGACCAGTTGCGGAAGGTCTTCGAGGCGCTCGACGAGGACGACCGCGTTCGCGTCATCGTGCTTCGCGCAATAGGCGAGCATTTCTCCTCCGGCGGCTACATCAAGGGCTTCCTCGAGGCCTCGCCAGAGCATGTCTCGAAGCTCGCCTGGAACATCGCCGCGCCAGCGCGCTGCGCCAAGCCGGTCATCGTCGCCAATCGCGGCTACGCCTTCGGCGTCGGCTTCGAGATTTCGCTGGCCTGCGATTTCCGCATCGTCTCGGAGACCGCCCAATACGCGCTGCCCGAGCAGAAACTCGGCCAGATCCCAGGCTCGGGCGGATCGGCCCGCCTGCAGAAGATCGTTGGCATCACCCGCACCAAGGACATCGTGATGCGCTCGAAGCGCATCCCGGGTCCGCAGGCGCTGGACTGGGGCATCGCCACCGAATGCGTGCCCGATTCCGAGCTGGAGGCCGCGACCGACCGGCTGGTGGACGAGTTGCGCGGCTTCTCGCCGATGGCGCAGCGCACCGCCAAGAAGCTGCTCAACGACACCGAGGACGCCTCGCTGTCGATCGCGATCGAGCTGGAGGGGCATTGCTACAGCCGCCTCCGCCAGTCCGACGATTTCCGCGAGGGCGTCGAGGCCTTCCATGCCAAGCGCGCGCCAAAATTCGTCGGGAGCTGAGCCCATGCCGGACCTCCCCGAGATTTTCCACGAGAGCGCCTGCCGCGAGAACGCCTGCTGGAAGAACGCGTGGTCGCTCGACGATCTGGCGCGGCTGGCGCGCGGGAGCTTCATCGAACAACTCGGCGTCCGCTTCGTCGAGCTCGGGGCGGACTGGCTGACGGCTGAACTGACCATCCGTCCTGCGACGGCGCATGCGGGCGTCGCGTTGGCGCTGGCCGAAGCCATCGGCACGCTGGCGAGTCGGATGGCGGTCGAAGCGCGGACGCACGTCGTCAGCGGGCTCGACATCAAGGCCAATCATTGCAGGCCAGTGGGTGTCGGCGAGACGGTGCAGGCCACGGCGCGGCCGCTCAACCTCGGCCGCCAGACCCATGAGTGGGAAATCCGCATCCAGGTCGCCGGCGACGAGCGGCTGGTCTGCGTCGCCCGGCTGACCACGGCCATCAAGATCCGCGCGGGACAAGGCGTCCGCGCGGCAGCCTGAGCCTTCCACACCACAACAAACCATAAAAAAGAGGGAAACGACCATGAAGACCGCAATCCTTTCAGCCCTTGCCGGAAGCCTCATAGCCGTCACCGCCCTTTCGGGCGGCGCGCTCGCCCAGAGCGGCCCGATCAAGATCGGCGTCGTCACCCCGCTCTCGGGCACCTACACCCCGATCGGCCAGCAGGTCCGCTGGGGTCTCGAACTGGCCGCCAAGGAGATCAACGCGGCCGGCGGCGTCGCGGGCCGCCAGGTCGCGCTCGTCTTCGAGGACGAAGAGGCAAACCCCGCCGTCGCCGTGCAGAAGGCCGAGAAGCTGTTCCAGGTCGAGAAGGTCGATTTCCTGACCGGAACCGTGAACTCGGGCTCGACGCTCGCCGTCGCCCAGCTCGCCGAGCGCAACAATAAGCTGGCGGCGACGACGGTGTCCTTCGCCGACTCGATTACGGGCGACAAATGCTCGCCCAACATGTTCCGCGTGAACGCGCGCGCCGAGCAGCAGTCGGTGGCTCTCGCCGCATGGCTCGCCAAGGAGAAGCCCAAGGCGAAGGTCTATTATCTCGGGCCGGACTACGAGATGGGCCGCTCGACCGTCGCCGCCTTCAAAAGCAGTGCGGAGAAGACCGGCTCGGCGACCGGCGGCGAGGTCTTCGCACCGCTCGATTCCAAGGACTACACCCAGTATTTCGGCCAGATCCGCGCGACCCGCCCACAGGTGCTCTACACCTCCGTCGCCGGCAACGACACGGTGCGGCTGCTGACGCAGCTCCAGGATTTCGGTCTGCTCTCGGGCCTCACCGTGGTCGGCGCGTCCGGCACCGTGACCTCGCAGAACATCACCGCGATCGGCGCGGCGGCTGAGGGCTTCGCCACCGGCGTCGGCTATTCGCCGCAGATCGACCGCCCCGAGAACAAAAAGTTCGTCGATGCCTTCCGCGCGGCCAACAAGACCGATCCCGATCTCTACGGCGCCGACAGCTATGGCGTGCTCTTCGCCTACAAGGCGGCCGTCGAGAAGGCCGGCTCGACCGAGACCGACAAAGTCCGCGAGGCGCTGCGCGGACTGACTTGGCAGACACCGCAAGGGACCAAGACGATCCGCCCCGGCGACCACCAGGCGATGCAGCCGATGTATGTGGTGCGCGTTACCAAGGGCAAGTTCGACATCATCGACAACGTCTCCGCCGAGAACGCGATCGGCCCCGACGCCTGCACGCGCTTCTGAGCGCCGCGACCAAGTCCCCCTCTCCCTGGCGGAGAGGGGGCTCCTGCGCCGTCCCGCGGAGAGGCACCGCCATGACTCCTGTCGACTACCTACAATTCGTCCTGGCCCCGCAGGTCGTGAACGGGCTCGCGCTCGGGGTCGCGGTCGTGCTCGTGGCGCTGGGGCTGACCATCATCTTCGGCATGCTCGACGTCATCAACATGAGCCATGGCGAGTTCTACGCGATCGGGGCCTATGCAGCGCTGGCGCTGGCTGCGGCCGGCATCGGCTTCTGGTTCCTGCTCGTGCTGGTGCCGATCCTGATGATCCCGCTCGGCATGGCGGCGGAGCGCCTGCTGATCCGGCCGGTCTTCGGCAGCAAGGACCGGCACGTCACGACGCTGCTCGTGACCTTCGGCCTCGGGCTCATCGTCGAGGACGTGCTGAAGATCATCTTCGGGGCCAACACGCACCGCCCGCCGACGCCGATTTCGGGCGCAAGCGAGATCTTCGGGATCATCCTGCCCAATTACCGGCTGTTCCTGATCCTCGTGGGCGCGGCGATCGTGCTGGCCGTGGCTTATGTCGTCTACCGGACGCGGCTGGGCGCGATGGTCCGGGCGGCGGCCTTCGACCGCAACATGGCGGCTTCCCTCGGCGTGCCCGTCTCGCTGGTCTATGCCGGCACCTTCGCCTTCGGCGTCGGCCTGGCCGGCCTCGCCGGCGTCCTGCTCGCGCCGATCTATTCGGTGTTCCCGACCATGGGGCGCGACTTCATCCTGCTCGCCTTCACGGTCGTCATCGTCGGCGGCATGGGCTCGATCTGGGGCGCGGTCGTCGCAGGGCTCCTGCTGACGCAGGTTCAGGCGCTGGCGAGCCTCGTGATCTCGCCGGTCTGGACCGACCCGATCGTCTTCGGGACCATGGTCGCCTTTCTGGTTTTTCGCCCGCAGGGCCTGTTCGGGAGGCTTGGCCATGCATGACCGGCTGACGCAATCCATGCGGGCGAGCCATCTGCTCGCGCTGCTCTTCGTGCTCGCCTCTCTGGGCCTCGCTGCCATCGGCGCCGTCACCGGCGACACGTTCTATCTTCGGCTCGGCACAGAGGCGCTGATCTTCGCCGGCCTCGCGCTGTCGGTCGATCTTCTGCTGGGCTATTCCGGCGCGCTCTCGCTGGGCCAGGCGCTGTATTTCGGCATCGGCGCCTATGTCTCGGCGCTGACACTGATGAAGATCCCGTCCTTCTGGCTCGCCATGGGCGCGGCCTTCGCGGCCTCGCTGATCGCCGCCATCATCGGCGGATTGATCGCCAACCGGGTGCGCGGCGTCTATTTTGCGCTCATCACCTTCGGCCTGGCGCAGGTCTTCGCCAAGATCGTCTACAACACCCGTGAGCTGGGCGCCTCGGACGGCATGATCGGCATTCCGGTGATCGAGATCGGGTTCGGGCCGTTTTCGGTCTCGGCTGGCAGCCCGGTCGGCTTCTTCCTCGTCGTGCTCGCCATCATCATGGTGCTCTACGCGCTGACCGCCTATCTGCTCGACACCCCTTTCGGGCGCGTACTGACGGCGCTGAAGGCCAATGAGAAGCGTGTGCCCTTCCTCGGCTACTCGGTCTGGCGCGCGCGCATGGCTGCCTACGTCCTGGCCGGGCTGATCGCGGGGCTGTCGGGCGCACTCTACCCGATGCTGCGCGGCTTCGTCTCGCCGGAGCTGATGTTCTTCGCGACCTCGGGCAACGCCGTGATCTCGGTCATCCTCGGCGGCGTCGGCACGCTGATCGGCGCGATCTACGGCTCGGTTCTTCTGGTGATCCTGAAATCGATCATCGGGAGCTGGACGGAGCACCATCTCATCGTGATCGGTGCGCTTTTCATGGTCTGCGTGATGTTCCTGCCCAAGGGACTGATCGGTTTCGTCAGACCGCGCATCGAGGCGCTGCTGATGCGCCGGCCGCAAGCCCGGCCGGCGCTTGCCGAACCTGCGAACCTGTCGCCAGCTGTCGTCAAATCCAGGAGCGCATCGTGATGACGCCCGTCCTAGACATCCGCGATCTCGGCATCGCCTTCGGCGGCCTCAAGGCCGTCGATCAGGTCAGCTTCCAGGCGCAGCGGCACAAGATCACGACCGTGATCGGCCCCAACGGCGCCGGCAAGTCAACGCTGTTCAATCTGATCAGCGGGGCCTTGAGGCCGCATCGCGGACAGGTCATGATCGACGGCATCGACATGACCGGGGCCCCCCCCGAGCGTACCAAGGCGGCCGGCCTCTCGCGCTCCTTCCAGATCACCAGCCTGTTTCCGGACCTCACCGTCGCGGAAAATCTCAGGCTCGCCGCGCAGGTGCTGGAGCCGGCCGGTCGCGCCTTCCTGCCGATCCGCCGTTCGCAGCGCGCCATGGCCAAGACCGACCAGATGCTGGAGCGCTTCCAGCTCGCCCACAAGCGCGATGAACTGGCCGGAAACCTCTCCCATGGCGACCAGCGTCGCCTCGAGATCGCGGTGTGCCTCGCCTCCGAGCCCAAGATCCTGCTGCTCGACGAGCCGACGCAGGGGATGAGCCATGGCGACACCGCCGATACGGCCAGGCTCGTCCGCAGCCTGACGCAGGACGTCACCGTGCTCCTGATCGAGCACGATATAGGCCTTGTGATGAGCCTGTCCGACCATGTCGTCGTGATGCATCAGGGCCGCAAGCTGGCCGAGGGCCCGCCCGACATGGTGCGCGCCGATCCCGCCGTGCAGGCCGCCTATTTCGGACATCACTGACATGCTCCAGATCAACGGACTGCACAGCCATTACGGCTTGAGCCACGTCATCCAGGGGATCGATCTCAGCGCCGCGCCGGGCGAGGTCATCGGCATCTTCGGCCGCAACGGCGTCGGCAAAACGACGCTGCTGAAGACGATCGCAGGCTGGGTGACGCCCAGCCAGGGTGCGATCCGTCTCGGCGGCGAGGTGCTCGGCGGCCTGACGCCCGACCGCATCTGCCATGCCGGCGTCGGCTTCGTGCCGGAGGACCGGCGCATCTTTCCGGGGCTGACCGTCGAGGAGAACCTCTCGCTCGGGTTGCTGCAGGTGAAGGGCCGCTCCTCGCGCGACGAGAAGCGCGTGGTCGAGGGGATCTACGACCGCTTCCACAGGCTCGGCGAGCGCCGGCACCAGCTCGGCACGACCCTGTCCGGTGGCGAGCAGCAGATGCTCGCCATGGCCCGCGTCATGGTCGGCAAGCCACGCCTGGTCCTCATCGACGAGCCCAGCGAAGGCCTCGCGCCGATGATAGTCGCGGAGATCTTCGCGATCGTGCGGGAGTTGCGCGAGCAGGGCGCGATCATCCTGCTCGTCGAGCAGAACATCCACGAGGCGCTCTCGGTGGCCGACCGCTTCCATGTCGTCGAGCGCGGCCAGATCGTCTTCAGCGGCGAGGCCGAGAACGAGTTCGATCGCGAACGCCTGCTGAAGCTGATCGCCGTGTGAGCCCGATGCCGAGGCGTTTCATCCGGGGAGACTGGCTCCACTACCGGCTTTTCGGTGAGCTTGAGGTCGGAGGAACCCCGATCATCCTGCTGCATCACGGTTTCGGTCATGCCGATGGCTGGGAGAGGTTTCCTGAAGCGCTCAGGCAGGCCACGGGGCGCAGCGTGCTGACCTATTCGCGCGCCGGCTGCGGCCGCTCGGAGCCAGGCCGGGAGGCGAGGGGCGTCGATTATCTGGAGCGCGAGGCCTGCGACACGCTGCCGGCGCTGATGGCCTCGTTCGGGCTCGCTCGCGCGTGTCTCTACGGACACAGCGACGGGGCAACGATAGCCCTGATCGCGGCTGCGCGCCGGCCCGATTTGGTCGAGGCCGTCATCGCCGAGGCGCCTCATGTCATGGTCGAGCTGCGCACGCTAGAGGGGGCGCGCGCCCTGACGCAACGTTTCGAGACCGACCCTGCCTTTCGCCGCAAGCTCGCCCGCAGCCATGACGATCCGCACTGCGCTTTCCGGGCCTGGAGCGACATCTGGCTCTCGCCTTCATTCGCGAACTGGACAATCGCGCCGCTGCTGCCAGCGATCCGCGCGCCGCTCCTGCTGCTGCAGGGCGACGCCGACCCTTTCGGCAGCGAGCTGCACGTCAGGCTGGCGCATGATGCGGCGGCAGGCTCCGTGACGACGCATCTCCTGCCTGGCTGCGGGCATGCGCCTCACCGGGCGGAGACCCGCATTCCCGGCTGGGTCTCAACCTTGCTGCGACAGCGGCCGGGCCAGACGGGTAAGCGCTGGTTCGATGCAGTGTCTTGAGCAGGTGGAACTCTATCGAGACGTCAGCTGAACATGTCCCAGGGTTTCGGCTGGAAGGCGGGAGGACTTATCTGGCTCAAAGCCCTGGTCGGAACCTGGTTGCTGTTAGGTAATGCTTGGCCTTTATCGAGAATGCGGAGCCGGTGGGCATCGGTTCCAACGTCTGCTCATCGGCAGAGTGCCAATGTCGGCTTCTGGCGCGGAGCTTCAAAGCTGCATAGCTGCGGCGGTGATCCGACTACGAAGCCAAGCATTAGCTTGGTCATTACGAGCCTGCGGGTTCCACAGCATTTCAATTCGCCAGGCCGGCATCGGCAGTGGAAGTGCAAAGCTGACGAGACCAACCTGGGTCAGTTTTGCGGCGATCCTGCCTGGCAAGGCGGTAACGAAATTGCTTGAGGCGATCAGCGCAGGCAGCGCCATCATATGGGGAAGCGTCACCACGATCTGTCTCGCGAGGCCGCGCTCGGCGAGGACGCGGTCAATTTCGCCAACGGCATCCCGACGGATCGAAACCAGGGCATGCCGCTGTCGAAGGTAGGTATCGAGCGTCATTCCGCCATCCTGAAGCGCAGGATGTCCCGCGCGAGCTACACCGACAAAGTTCTCTTGGCAGAGACGTTGACGAACCGAGCGCTCGGGCGGCTTCTGGAATACGCCGAGGGCCAGATCGATAACGCCCCGGTCGATAAGCGCGCCGATGTCGTCCTTATCATAGCCGACGATGCGCAACTTCGCCTCCGGCGCCTCGATTTCCATCATGGCCAGGAACGGGGGCAGGAGAACCGTGGTGGTGTAGTCCGTACTGGCGATTGTAAAGGTTTGAGCTGTCCCGCGCGGATCGAAGGCGAGGCTGGGGTTCAGGGCTTGGCGAAGGTGAGCCAATGCCGTCGCAACCGCTGGTGCGATCTGCAGCGCTTTTGGTGTTGGTTGCATTTCGCCACCGGCGCGCACGAACAGCTCATCGCCAAAGAGCTTCCTCAGTCGTCCAAGCGCGCCGCTGACAGCGGGTTGCCGCAGGCCAAGCTGAGCCGCGGCCCGGCTGATGCTTCGGGTTTCCCTGATCGCATCAAACGCAACAAGCAGGTTGAGGTCGATCCCGTTCAGCGTCATCGCTGTCAGCAATACCGACTATCGCTGTCGAGGCATAGACGGGGGCGGCGGCGTTCGCCAAGTGATCTGACGCAGGAGGTGAGACATGTCCGACCCAGCCGCGATCGTCACCCGCTTCATCACGCAGTTTCTTGGTACTGGCGACCTCACTGTTGCCGACGCCACGTTGCACCCCAAAGTGCAAGGCATCACCGGCCTGAAGCCCATGGGCCCTATCGACGGACGAGAAGAATACAAGGCCATCGTCACGGCGTTCGTCTCAGCCTTCCCGGCCGAAAGCCCAGTTGAGATCATCGACCAATTCGTATCGCAAGACGGAGCCCGTGTCGTGACGCGCTTTCATTCGCGTCAACGGCATGCAGGCGAGTTCTTTGGTGTTGCCGCCACGAACCGCGTCATCCTGTTCGATGAGACACATGTCGCCCGGGTTACCGACGGAATGATCGTTGAAAACATCGTCAGCGCGACCAATCTCGAATTCGAGATGCTGATGGCACCGGTCCTGACGCCCCTGATCTTGAAGTGAGGTCCTGTCGATGATGATCTCACCGCCGACCCGCCGCGCTTTCCTGATGGGCGCCGCTGCGTTGTCGCTACCTCTTCCCGTGCGTGCGCAGGCCTATCAGCCCGGTGGGACCCTCAGTGTCGTGAAGTTCGATCGACCGGGCGACGCTTCCGTCAATTCGTACATCCTCATCGGCCCGCGAACACAGGTGATCCTGGATTGCCAGCGGACGGCCGTGGAGGCGCGGCAGCTCGTGGCTATGGCACGCGGCTTGGATCTTCCCGTCGAAGCGATTGTGCTCTCACATGAGCATCCCGACCATGTTGGCGGCGCTCAGGTTGTCCGAGATGCCTTCCCGGACGCAGCTCTGCTTGCAAGCGAAACGACGCATGCTGCCATCCGTCGCGATGGCGCCGCGATGATGGCCGAGATGAAGCGGTTCTTCGGACCTGTGATGCCGGATGCGGTTCCGATCCCGACGCGCATTCTTCGCCCGGGCGAACGTCTGAGACTGGCCGACGTCGAATGGCAGGTTGACCAGCTCGGCCCTTGTGAGGCGGCTGGAATGACCATGCTTCATGCAGAAGCCCAGGGTATCCTGTTTGCAGCTGATCTCGTTGGTAACCGCGTGACACCCTGGTTGGTCGATGGCCACACAACGGCCTGGCTGGGAGAACTGGCCGCAGCCAGACAGCGCTATGCGAGCGTTGACCTCGCGTTGCCAGGGCATGGTTCCGCCGCGCCGATGGTTGCGTTGATCGACGAACAACGGGCCTATCTTGAGAGCTTCCGTGCCGAAGTGATGGCCACCATAGGAACCGCAAAGCCGACGCCCGAAGCCCTATCAGCGATCCGCAGCAAGACAGAGTCGCGTTATCCTGGCTATCCGAAGGTGGCACCCCCTCCCGATCTCATCGAGCGCAACGCCAACGCGGTGGCCGCAGAGCTCGCCAGGCGCTGACGTCGACTGCGGCCTTACCCAATCTCGAACTCGCAGGTTTGCATCATGAATCATGCTGTCATTGCGGGCTATGGCCCAGGGATGGGAGCGGCACTGGCTCGCCGCTTTGCCAGCGAAGGTTATACGATATCGCTGCTGGCGCGCGGCAGAGCCGCGCTGGACGAGGCGGTGACCAGCTTTGCCGACCAGGGCATCATCGCGCGCGGATTTGAGGTCGATCTTTCTCAGCCGTCGGCAATCCAGAGCGCTTTGACGGAGGTCGCGGCGGCAACGGGTGCTCCCGATGTGCTGATCTACAATGCCGCTCGCTGGCGGGAGGCGGCGACGATGTCGCTTGCGCCGCAGGACTTTGCGCAAGACCTCTCGCTGGCCGTCACCGGAGCCCTCGTTTGTGCTCAGAGCGTCTATCCGGCCATGCGTGCGCGAGGCTCAGGGACGATGCTTTTCACTGGCGGCGGTCTCGCGCTCTATCCTGCCTCTGGCGTTGGCGTTGCCTCTCTGACAGCGGGAAAGGCAGGCCTGCGGGGCCTGGTCTATGCGATGGCTCCCGAGCTCGCACCAGACGGTATCCACGTTGCCACAGTGACCATCGCTGGCCAGGTCGCCACTGGTACGGCATTCGACCCCGACCTGATCGCGGGTCACTACTGGGATCTTCATAACCAGCCACAGAGTGCTTGGGAGATCGAGCGCGTTTACCGAGGCTGATGTGCTGTCAGGCACCTTCGGCTCAATTGGATCAAGAGAGTGTAGCGGCATTTCCGCGACGGGGGGCCGTCTTCGGCATGCCGGACGAAAACGTCAGCCGATCTCCGAGCCGCTGAGCGAACGCTGCTAAAGCTGCGCTCGCTCAGCAAGCATTGGCCACGAGGGTTCAGGCACGGCCGTCACGCCAGAGCATGACCGCGAGCCCGACAAACCAGACCAGCGCCACGGGCACGGCCGCACTTTGGATCAGAGCGGCAACCGGGAATGCGACCCGCAGCGCCGTGGCCAAGAACATCGCACCCAAAACGATCCCGCCAAGGCCGAGCCAGCTCTTGCCTGCCTGCCTCAGGGCAAAGCCGATCGCGGCGAGCCAGATACCGCTGAGGATCTGGACACCGAGGAGTTCGCCGACAGCTCCGGCATAGGCATTGATCGTGCGGTAGCCCAGTTCGATCGTCTGGCGTGCCGACTGATCAGCCGCTTTGTACTCGGCGGCGAGCATCGGCATCACCGATAGCCAGCGCACGATGCCAAGCATCTTGAACAGGCCGGCGCCGGCACCGACGAAGGCGGCTGCATCCGAATGCCAGCCGATAACCCCTTTCGCCGCGAGCCAAGCTCGCAAGACGAGGGCGAGTGGTATCAGGGCCAAGGAGACGATGAGGTAAGCCCCATAGCCGATGAGAACAGCGTTCGCCTGACCAGCAATCAAGGGCAGCGCTTCCGTCGCCGGGAGCCTGAGAGAGGCCGGCCAGCCGATGGCTTGGCCGAGCATGGCCATTGGCACGAGGAAGAGTGCGGTTTGAAGCGCAGCAAGAACCGCCGCCGCTCTGGCGATCTTTTGGGACGAAGCGGAGGCATCGCCTTGCAGAGCAAGGCCGGGAACGGCAGGGGATGACATGACGATGTCCTCTCAAAATTCAATGTGGTGGGAGCGTGTTCAGATGGCCCGCGCACGGGCAGCGGAGATCGGGCGCGCGCGGACCCGCGCGGGCCCGAGCGACGTTTCGATCGCGAGCACGAGCGGCGTATGCGGCTCCGGCCCGATCGCCGCTTCGAGCTTGCGATTGTCGAGCCGGACGGGTTCGCGCCAGAGCCAACGCATCTCGATCAACTCGCGGAAGAACGTCATGAACGGCGCGATCAGATAGATCTGCGGCCAGAAGAACCGTCGGATCGGAACGGCGCCGCCGAGTGCGCGCTGGATCGCTTCCGCCATGCCGCGGCCGTCGGGGACCCAGTGTCCTTGGAAGTGAAAGACGTCGTGGGTTTCGAGCCGATCCTGCCGGTCGAGAAGGCGCATGAAGGTCTCGGCCAGGTCAGGAACATAGGCCCATGTATGGCCGACGCCGGAGGCGCCCAGATCCTGGATCACTTTGGCGGTGCGTCCGCCCTTGACCACGGCCTGACTAAACCAGGAACTCGGGACAGCTGGACCGAAGAAGTCACCAGCTCGAACGATCAGCGAGCGGACGCCATCGCCGGCGGCGTGCCGCAGCATCGCCTCCATGTCCATCCGAACGGCGCCCTTGACCGTATGGGGGTTCTGCGGGCTGTCCTCCTCGATGAGCGCACCGGCATCGGGGCCAAATGCGTAGATGTTCCCATGAAAAAGAATGCGCGCGCCGGAGTGCTGGGCTGCCACGATGCTGTTGGTCAGCATCGGCACCGCCTTCTCACGCCATTTAGCGTAGCCTGGCGGATTGACTGCGTGTGCGATGATGGCCGTGCCGGCTGCGGCACGGAGCACCGCGCCGCGGTCCAGGGCATCGCCTTGGCGCCAGTCGACGGCAAAGGGCAGCCGGGCTGAGGCGGTGGCTTTTGCGGGATCGCGCGACAAGGCGCGAATGATGTAGCCGCGACCGTGAAGGGCAACAGCGAGCGCACGGCCGAGGCCGCCTGTGATGCCGAGGACGAGTGCGATGCGCGAAGACGAAGCAGGCAGGGTCATGGGAACCTCCATTGCGATGAGCGGAGGATGCCCCTGGCCACGGCAAACGGAAATTGCGTAGACTCGTGGATCCGCTATACGTTTTCGTATGACTGAAGAGATCGGTTGGGACCTGTACCGCTCCTTCCTCGCTGTTCTTCGGCAGGGCAGTCTGTCGGGCGCAGCGCGGGCTCTCGGCACAACGCAGCCGACGATGGGGCGCCATATCGAGGCTCTGGAGACAGCGCTCGGGCTGTCTCTCTTCACACGCTCGCAAGGCGGCCTTCAGCCGACAGCGGCCGCAATGACGCTCGTCGCGTCAGCCGAAGCAATGGCGGCGGCGGCGGCGGGCCTCCAGCGGAACGCGGACGGAGCGCGCAGCGACACTGGTGGGACGGTGCGGATCACTGCCAGCGAAATCATGGGCGCGGAGGTGCTCCCCGAGATCCTGTCCGCGTTCCGCGAGGAACAACCGGGGATCAACCTCGAACTCGTGCTGAGCAATCGCAACGACGACCTGTTGCGCAGAGATGCTGATATCGCCGTCCGGATGAACCGGCCGACGCAAGAGGCTCTGTTGGCGCAACGGCTCGGCGAGGTTCGGCTCGGACTGTTCGCGCATGAGCGCTTCTTGGCTCGCTACGGGATACCCGAGTCGATCGAGGCTCTGAAGAATTTCCACATTGTCGGCTTCGACCGCGAGGACCGTTCCGCCCGCTCGCTGGCAGCAGGGACGATCGCGCTGGACCGATCACTGTTCAGCTTTCGCTCCGACAGCGATTTGGCACAATATGCCGCCGTCCGCGCGGGGCTTGGAATTGGCGCGGTTCAGCTTGGCCTGGCCGAACGGCATCCTGAGCTTCGGCCGGTCCTTCCGGCGGCAATTGCCTTCAAGCTGGACGTTTGGCTCGTCATGCATGAGGACCAGCGCGCCAACCGACCGGTCAGGCTAGCCTTCGCAGCATTGGCGGAGGGCCTGCGACGCTGGATTAGTTGAGGCGAAGGTCGCTCGGCAGGCAGAAGTCACAGTCATCTGATCGAGCCGAAAGGGTCACACCTCGTTGTGCATGAATGTCTGGTTCCCGGCGGAGTGCCAAGGTCGGCTTGTGGCGCTCCGTGGTCGCAAAGGCCGCCGCTCGCAGATTGAATTTGCCATGGCGACCTTCTCGGCTCCTGCGGAGATAGGGAAGCTCGACGGGCAAGCCTGTTACCTCTTCGCCGAAACCGGATCGAGGCCGGTCTTTCGAATCGTCTCCGCCGCATCCACGCCGCCCAGACAAGCGATGAGCGCCTTCGCGGCCTCGGTTTCCTTGGCGCCGGCGGCGAGCCCGGCCGAGAACACCGTGACGCGCTGGACCTCCTCGGGCAGCGTGCCGACGAAATCCAGTCCTTCGATCGGGATAAGCTCGCTGACTTGCTGAAAGCCGAGCTCCGCCTCGCCGCGGGCCACGATGGTGCCGACGCGTTCGCTGAATATCTTCCTTGCCTTGGCCATCACCTTGCCGCTCGGATCAAGCTTCGGGAAAAGCTCCTCGGACAAATAGGTGCCGCTGGCACTGGCCGAATAGGCGATCGACTTGGCCTCCATCAGCGTCTTCTTGAGCGCCTCGACCGTCGAGATGTCGGGCTTTGGCGCTCCCGCCTTGACCGACAGGCCAATCGCCGAACGCGCGAGATCGGTGCGGGTGCCGGCCATGCCCTTGCCGTCCTCAACCAGCTTGTCGAAGGCTTCGCCGGCCAAGATTACGACATCGGCCGGCTCGCCGCGCGCGAGCCGATTGGGAATCGCATCGGGCGCCGCGCCCATCGAGGCGCCATAAGCGCTGACAACCTTCTGGCCGATCTTCAACTCGCAGGCCGGGACAAGCTCTTTATAGGCAGCGGTGAAGCCGCCCGAGCTAATGACATGCACGTCAGCAAAAGCGGGCTGGGCACAAAGCAGCGCGCTTGCGGCGATAAAGGCGGTGCGATCTTTGGTCATTGCTTGTCCTCCTTCGCTGGATGCTGCGGCCGGGATGTAATAGAGGCAAGAGCAGGGACGGCAAATTTACGTGCGGGACCGGCCAAGTCCGCTTCCGGGCAAGCCCCGAATGTCTGCATCTGGCGCTCTCCGGTTCAAGACCGCGGTCTCTTCTGCCACGCGAGATGCAACCGGGCAGGCGCGATATGTTGCGCCTGCCCGATTGCTGGAAGAGCTTCTCGGCGCCTTCGCTTTCAGCGAACCCTAGAGCGCAGCTGATCTCGAAAACGGTGTCTGGTCGGGACCGAGACGCCATGCGCCGTGCCGCTTGAATCGAGCGCGAGCAAAGCCCCCTTGGAACGGCCCGAGCGAACTACCGGCAGCGGGTGAGGCCCGCCTCAATGCCGCTGGGTGATCGAGATCGCATAGGCGGGCGCCCGTTCGGTGAAG
>NZ_LSKN01000116.1:0-407 GCF_001557075.1 Methylobacterium sp. CCH7-A2 | reverse complement strand
CGGGTCCAAGCCCAACCGCCGCGAAGAGCGGCGCCTGCAAGGGCGCGGATCGACCTTCGACGGGAAATGAGATCAATCGTTCGCGGCGCAGCCTCCCTTGCGGGCGACCGCTCGCTTGCGGCGCCCACTCCCGGCTCAGTGAGCCGGCCGGCGATCATGAGGGTCGAACTCATGGATGACGTGGAGCTCGTCTGCGTCGTCGATCTCGTCGCTCGGCAGCACTCCATAGGCGCCATCGATCTGGAAGACCGTAATCGGGACCATCAGCGTGCGAGCGAGTGCGAAGGCGTGGCTCTGGGCAAGGACAAGATCGTTCGACATTGTGAGGCTCCATCCGGGAGCGGGGGAATTCCCGCTCGATGGCTCCTCGAAGGGCCGGGGCCGGTCGCGATCACCGCGAAGGCGTC
>NZ_LSKN01000115.1:0-46324 GCF_001557075.1 Methylobacterium sp. CCH7-A2 | reverse complement strand
GGGCCTACACCTCACCCCTGCCCCTCTCCTTACAGGAGAGGGGTTCCCCGCGCCTAGTGATCCAAACGCATCGCCCTCCGCCGCCAGACCCACCCCAACGGAACCTCTCCCGCCCCTGCGACGTTCTGTCAGCGGATTGGGGTGCTGGCGAATGCGTCGCCGCACCGGCTCCGGGGGGCCGGCTCACGGCCGAAGACCGAAGGTTCATTTCATGTCGATTCTGATTTCCCTGCTGATCACGGTTCTCGTCATCGGCCTCGTTCTCTATCTCGTGCGCATGCTGCCGCTGGACAGCCAGATCAAGAACGGCGTCCAGATCATCGTCATCGTGATCGGCATCATCTCGCTGCTGCGCTACCTCGCGGTGTTCTGACCGCGGCGGGTGGCGCCAGCCGCCCGCATTGGCCAGCGTGGCTCAGTGGGTCCGGACGGGTCGTGGCGGAAGCTGCGGCCCGTTCGTCCGTTTCGGAGGCGCGCGGGGCGGGAGCGGCGGCGGCTGCCGCCCCTTCGGCACGGGCGGGGCGGGCCGCGCCGTGGGCACGGGGCCGTAATAGGTCGCGATCACCTCAAGGATCCAGGTCGTGTTGACGTCATAGGCATGGGTCCGCTGGCCGTCGCGCCGGACGTAGTTGCTCAGCAGCTTCTCCGCGAAAAACAGCCGGCCTTCCAGCGTGTTGGCGACGATATGGCCGTCGACGGCCTGCTTCCACAAAGCCGCGACGCGCTTCTTGTGCTCGATCTTCTCGCTGACATACCGGCCTTTCGCCGCCGAGTTGGCCCTGTACGCCGTCGTATCCGACAGCAGCAGCGCCTGCGCGAAGTTGCCCCGCCTCTGCAGGAAATCGCGTCCGCTAACGCAGTGCCTGCGGTCATAGTCGTAGATCGCGATGTTCTGGACGTTGACGCCATGCATCATCAACGCCTGCAGAAAGCTCATGAAATTCGCCTGGTCAGGCTGGTAGTGGCCGCTGTCGTTGCAGACGGCCTTGATGATGCCCTGCTCGATCAGAATCGTCCCGGCGCACAGCACGGGGTCTCCGGCCAGATAGGATGAGTGGTAGAAGTTGCCGCCACTGCCGGGGCCGGCGCTGCCTTCGCCGCAATGGTGCCGCGCCATGTAGAGGTCGCGGCCCATGCTCATCGCGAAGCCGCCCCACTGCTTCAGCCCGAACACGTTCTTGTTCGAAGCGCTTTCGGACTCGGCAAGAACGAGCTTCATGCCCTTGGGCTGTTGTCGCTCCTGCGTCACCAGCCCGCCATCGGCGGTCGGCCGTGTCAGCTCATGGCCCTTGCCGGGCCACATCCACATATAGGCTTTGCCCTTGCGGAAGCTGAGCCTGTATTTCTCGACCTCGGCGCGGGTCAGATAGGTCGCGAACTGGCCGACGAGATCGAGATGCTCGCCGTGATAGCTCAGCTTACGGCCGAAATGACGCTCCAGATACTCCGGCAGGGTGTTGATCGTGCAGGAGAGCGCCGCGGCGAGGGAGTGGGCGGTGTATTTGTAGAGTTCGTAGACCGCGGGCTGCCGGCCCTTCGCCATGCCGGGCGTCCTGCCATGGACCTTCAGCCAGTAGTCCAGCGTGAAGAAGAGATCCGCTTTCAGCTGGATCCGGCCAAAGGCGGAGCCGTTCGCGCCGTATTGGACCAGCAGGTCGTCGATACGGCAGAGGATGGCGTCGTCCTGCCGTCGGGCGAGGGCGACGCTGCTGTCCTTCTTCCACTGCTCGAGCGTAGGCGTCGTCGTGTATGCCCTCGCGCCGGCCATGCCGCTCTCCCTGCCTGAACAACCCTCTGCCGACCGACGCCTCTCCCGCACGACGCCGGCATCGCTGTCGGCATTGAGCGCCCTCCCGCTGCTGCTGTCATCGTGCCAGTGCAGGTTGACCGGCCGCCCCGCTCGCATGATACTGCTCAATTGGGCGAGAGGTCCCAGGCAGCGAGCCTGGGACCTTTTGCTTTTGCAGGCATCGGATCCGGCGATGAGTTCCTCCAACCGCACCACCCACACCCGGCTGACCTCCTATCCCGAGCCCGGCAGCGCCGCGATGCGCTTCCCCGTGCGCTGGGGTGCAGCCACAGCGGCCGAACGCGGCCCGATCATCGCCTCGACCACCACGCCCGCCGACCGCAACGTCATCGGCGCCCATGGCGGCTCCTACTCGGTCTATCGCGCGCTCGCGATTTCCGCTCGGGCGATGAACCCCTCGCAGCGCCCGGACCTGCACAACACCCATCCGACCGCCGAGATCCCCGAGCAGCCGCAATGGTTCCAGCCCGGCAGAATCGTCTCGATGGACCCGTTCGGCCACCGCGTCGCGCAGGATTTCGGCGGGCTGATCGGCGAGGGCATCGACATCCGCCCGACCATCGCCATCACCAAGGCCCGCCTCAACCTGCCGGAGATCCTGGCGGCGATGGGCGCGCATCGGCTGGCGCCGGACGAGCACATCCTGCACCGCTCCGGCGACATCAGCGTCACCAAGATCGCGATCGATCCCGTCTGGCATCTGCCCGGCATCGCCGAGCGCTTCGGAACGACCGAGGCCGAGCTGCGCCGCACCCTCTTCGAGCAGACCGGTGGCATGTATCCCGAGCTGGTGACGCGGCCGGATCTGCGCGTCTTCCTGCCGCCGATCGGCTCGATCACTGCCTATGTCGTCGGGGAGGTCTCGGCCATCACCGATCCCAAGCGCCGCGTCGCCTGCCGCGTCCATGACGAGTGTAACGGCTCGGACGTTTTCGGCTCGGACATCTGCACCTGCCGGCCCTATCTCGTCCACGGCATCGAGGAGGCGGTCAAGGAGGCGCAGGGCGGCGGCGTCGGGCTGATCGTCTACAACCGCAAGGAGGGCCGCGCGCTCGGCGAGGTCACCAAGTTCCTCGTCTACAACGCCCGCAAGCGCCAGGAAGGCGGCGACAGCGCCGCGACCTATTTCGAGCGCACCGAATGCGTCGCCGGCGTGCAGGATGCCCGCTTCCAGCAGCTCATGCCGGACGTGCTGCACTGGCTCGGTGTCACCCGCATCGACCGGCTGATGTCGATGTCGAACATGAAATACGACGCCATGGTCGAGAGCGGCATCGAGATCGGCGAGCGCGTCGCCATTCCCCCCGAGCTGATCCCGCCCGACGCCTCGGTCGAGATCGAGGCCAAGAAGGCCGCCGGCTACTACTCCCCCGACGGCGCGCCCGGCGACAACGCGCTCAAGGCGACCGTCGGCCGCGACCTCGACAAGTTCTGAAAGCACCGATGCCTGATCGTGACCCGGAGGCCTTCCGCCTCCTGCTGAAGCCCTCCGCCATCCGCTCCCGCGCGCAGGAGATGCTGCGCCTCGGGCTCGCCGGCGACCTCTTGCATTTCACCGTCCAGCCGGAGCGGCTGGAGGCCTGCGCCGATTACGTGCTGGAGACGATCCGGGCCAACTACCCGACACTCGACATCCCGTTCCACGCCCGCTGGCGGCACTTTACCGTCGCTGGCCTCGATCGCTGGGCCCTGCTCGACAAGGCGGCGCATTTCGCCGATGCGCGCGAGCGCGGCCGCGCGGCCTATGACCTCGCCGTGGTCAGCGTCCTGCTCGATGCCGGCGCCGGGCCCGACTGGTCCTATCGCGATGCGGTCAGTGGCAAGCGGATCGCCCGTTCGGAAGGGCTGGCTCTGGCCTCGCTCGACATGTTCGCCGCCGGCCTGTTCTCCAGTGATCCGGCCCGGCCGCTGCGGGCAGACGCGTCGGCGCTGAAGCGGCTGGAGCCGGAGGCGCTCGCCGCCGGTTTCCAGGCCGGCCCCGCCAATCTGCTGCTCGCCGTCGAGGGCCGCGCCGCCCTGCTCAACCGGCTGGGCGAGGAACTGGAACGCCAGGGCCTGAGCCGTCCGGGCGATCTGTTCGACCGGTTCCTGGCGGCGGCGGAAACCGGCTCCCTGCGCGCCAGCCACATGCTCGGCGAGGTACTGGCGGCATTCGGTGGCATCTGGCCCTCGCGGCTGACGCTGGCGGGCGTTGCGCTGGGCGACACCTGGCGCCACCCGCTGATAGCGCAGGGCTCCACCACGGCCGGGCTCGTGCCCTTCCACAAGCTCTCCCAATGGCTGACCTATTCGCTGATCGAGCCGCTGCAATGGGCCGGGATCTCCGTCCTCGACGTGGACGACCTCACCGGCCTGCCCGAGTACCGCAATGGCGGGCTCCTGCTCGATCTCGGCGTGCTCGCGTTGAAGGACGACGCCGAGGCCGCGCGCGCTCATGAGCCCGGCTCTACGCTGGTCGTCGAATGGCGGGCGCTTACGGTGGCGCTGCTCGACGAGATCGGCGCGCTGATCCGCCAGCGGCTCGGCCGCTCGCGCGAGGAGCTGCCCCTCGCCAAGGTGCTCGAGGGCGGGACCTGGGCCGCGGGCCGGCGCATCGCCGCCGAGAAGCGCCCGGGCGGCGGCCCTCCCTTGACGATCGTCAGCGACGGAACGGTATTCTAGGCGCGTGACGGTGTTCCACTGAACCAAGCCGTCATCCCGGACAAGCGGCGAAAGCCGCGCAGCTCCGGGATCCATCGGAGGGCTCCGCAGCTCTACGATGGATCCCGGAGTTCCGCTTCGCTTCATCCGGGATGACGGCGCATTCCATCGAGGCGCAAGCCTCCACGGCACGAAGCATGAGGGGCCTGAGAGAATGACCAAGCAGCAGGACGGGGTCACCGTCGTCGATCACCCTCTCGTCCAGCACAAGCTCACGCTGATGCGCCAGAAGGACCGCTCGACCAAGAGCTTCCGCCAGCTCCTCAACGAGATCGGCATGCTGCTCTGCTACGAGGTGACGCGCGACCTGCCGGTCGAGATGGTCGACATCGAGACGCCGCTGCAGACCTCGCGCCAGCCGGTGATCTCGGGCAAGAAGATGGTCTTTGCGCCGATCCTGCGCGCCGGCGTCGGCTTCCTCGACGGCATGCTGGAGCTCGTTCCCGCCGCCCGCGTCGCCCATATCGGCCTTTATCGCGATCCCGATACGCTGCAGGCGGTCGAATACTACTTCAAGGCGCCGTCCGACATCGCCGACCGCATGATCGTCGTGATGGACCCGATGCTCGCCACCGCCAACTCCGCTGTCGCCGCCATCGACCGGCTGAAGGAGCGCGGCGCAAAGGATCTGCGCTTCGTCTGCCTGCTCGCGGCGCCGGAAGGCATCGAACGGCTGCGCGGCGCGCACCCGGAAGTACGCATCTGGACCGCGGCGATCGACGAGAAGCTCAACGACCACGGCTATATCGTGCCGGGCCTGGGCGACGCCGGCGACCGCATGTTCGGCACGCGCTGAGCCGACCGCCCATGCAAAAGCCCGCCCCTTGCGGGGCGGGCTCGGTCGCGCGAGCGAGAGGCCCGGCGCGGGATCAGTTGATGATCTGAACGATGCGGCGCGTGCGCGGCTCGACCACCACCGCACGGTCGTTGACGACCGTGTAGCGATAGCCCTTGGCGCCGTACTCGGCCGGCACCTCGCGATAGACCACGCCCTGCTCCGGCAGCACCGTGCCGACCACGACCGGCTGCGTGTAGCTGTAGGAGGTCACGCCCTGGTTCATGACATAGCTGCGGAAGCGCGCGGAATCGTCGATCATCGTGCCACCGGCCGGATCGCGCGTCAGCGGGGCCTGGACGGTGCCGGCCGCGCCGGCACCCACCCCGACGCCGAGAGCCGGATCGCGCGTCACGCCGCCGGCCGGATCGCGGATCGCCGGGCCGGTGCTCTGGGCGAAGACGGTGGCCGGCAGCACGGAGAGCGCGGCGACGAGGGCAAGCTTCTTGATCATGATGGGGAACTCCCTGTTGTGGATGGTTGCCGAACCAACCGTCCGGAGCCTTTCGAGTTCCCGTCCCACCGCGTCGGCGAATGCCGTATGCGGTTTATCCTCATCACGAAAACGAAAGCCCGCCCCCCTTGCGGGGGGCGGGCCGTTTCGGGCGTCAGAATGCGCCGTCTCGATCAGTTGATGATCTGGACGATGCGACGCGTACGCGGCTCGACCAGAACGGTGCGGCCGTTGACGACGGTGTAGTTGTAGCCCTTCACGCCGTATTCGGCGGGCACCTCGCGATAGACCACGCCGTCCGCCGGCAGCACGGTGCCGACGGCGACCTGCTCGCGATAGGTGTAGGACGGCACGTCCTGCTCGACGACATAGGTCCGGAATTTCGGGGTCGCGGCATCGCCGATGATGGCGCCGACCACCGCGCCGCCGACCCCGCCGACCGCCGCGCCGACGGGGCCGCCGACGATGGCGCCGCCGATGGCACCCGAGGTCGCCCCGCTGACCGCGCCGCCGGCCGCGCCCGGCGAGGGCTGGTTCTGGGCGAAGGCCGTGGCCGGGATCGCGACGATCGCGGCGACGAGAGCAAGCTTCTTGATCATGGTTATCTCCTCACGAAGGGGAAGTTCGGCGAGACAACCGACGAGGTTGTGAAGGGTTCCGCGACGATCGGTCACGGAATATTGCCGATGGTGACAGGCGGCATCGGATCCGGGCGGCGCGGCGCCCCGCAACGCAAACGGCGGGCCCAAGGGCCCGCCGTCGAAGATTTAGCCAGGGACATTCCGGGAAGCCGGTCCTACTTCGGGGCCGCCTTCAGCGCGGGCTCGAGCTTGGCGGCGTCGCGCTTGATGATGGCGGCGAAGCCATCGGGCGTGCGCTCTGCGGCGGTCGGGATGACCGTGCCGAGATCGAGCAGGCGCTTCTTGGTGTTCTCGTCGTTCAGCGCCTTGTTCAGCGCGTCGACGAGGCGGTCGACCGCCTCCTTGGGCGTGCCCTTGGGCGCGGCGATGCCGTTCCAGGCCTCGATCTGGTACTCCGGCAGGCCGGCTTCGGTCGTCGTCGGCACGTCGGGCAGGGCCGGCGAACGCTGCGCCGAGGCAACCGCGAAGGCCTTGATCGTGTTCGCCTTCACCTGCTCGGCGACACTGACGATCTGGTCGCACATGAAGTCGATCTGGCCCGAGACGAGATCGTTCAGCGCCGGGCCGGTGCCGCGATAGGCCACCGCGTTGAGCTTCGGCACGCCGAGCTGTCCCTTCAGCAGGGTGCAGGTCGTCCAGGAGACCGAGCCCAGACCGGCATGGGCCTCGTTGAACTTGTCCGGATTGGCCTTGACCGCCGCGACGAAGGACTTGAGGTCGTTCGCCTCGAGGTTCTTGCGGGCGACGATCAGGATCGGCGTGCCGCCGGCCAGCCCGATGGGCTGCATGCCGTTGATCGGATCGTATTTCAGGTTGGGATAGGTCGCGGGCGCGGCCGAGAAGGTGCCGAGATGGCCCATCGCGATGGTGTAGCCGTCCGGCGCCGCGGTCAGGGCTCTGGTGATGCCGGTGGTGCCGCCGGCGCCGGCGACGTTCTCGATCACGACCTGCTGGCCGAGCGTCTTCGACATGTGCTCGCCGACCAGGCGCGCGATGATGTCCGTCGGGCCGCCGGCCGCGAAGGGCACGATCATCGTGACGGGTTTGGTCGGATAGGCCTGGGCCTGCGCGCCGGCCGTCAGGGCGAGCGAGAGGGCGGCGGCGAGGCCGAGTACGGTTTTCTTCATGGGCGGGTCCTTCCTCGTTATGGTTGCAGGCAAGGTGGGGCCGCGCCAGGGGCGCGGCAAGCCCGTCATTCGGTGAACACTTCGTCGCGCTTCTTCGCCATCGACGGCAGCAGGGCGATGACCAGCACGGCGACCGCGACGATCAGCAGTCCGGCCGAGATCGGCCGTTCGACGAAGGTCATGAACGAGCCGCGCGAGATGATCAGCGCCTGGCGCAGCTTCTCCTCCATCAGCTTGCCGAGCACGAAGCCAAGCAGCATCGGGGCGGGCTCGAAGCCGAGCTTGATCAGGAGATAGCCGAACAGGCCGAACAGCGCCGTGAAGGCGACGTCCATGGGCTGGTTGTTCACCGAGTAGATGCCGATGCAGCAGAAGATCAGGATCGACGGGAACATCAGCCGGTAGGGCACCTGCAGCAGCTTCACCCAGAGACCGACCAGCGGCAGGTTGATGACCAGCAGCATCAGGTTGCCGAGCCACATCGAAGCGATCATGCCCCAGAACAGCTCGGGGTTCTTGGTCATGACCTGCGGGCCGGGGATGATGCCGTGGATGGTCATCGCGCCGACCATCAGCGCCATAACCGCGTTCGGCGGGATGCCGAGCGTCAGCAGCGGGATGAAGGCCGTCTGCGCGCCGGCATTGTTGGCCGATTCCGGTCCGGCGACGCCCTCGATCGCGCCGCGACCGAAGCGCGACGGATCCTTGGCGATCTTCTTTTCGACCGTGTAGCTGGCGAAGGGCCCGAGCACCGCGCCGTTGCCAGGCAGGATGCCGAGCGTGCCGCCAATGGCCGTGCCGCGCACCACCGGCATGAACGACTGCTTGATGTCGTTCCAGTCCGGCAGAAGGCGGCCGATCTTGGTGCGCACCACGTCGCGCGCCTCGGGATTTTCGAGGTTGCGCAGCACCTCGGCGAAGCCGAAGACGCCCATGGCCAGCACGGCGAAGTCGATGCCGTCAGCGAGCGGCGCGAAGCCGAACGTCATGCGCTCCTGGCCGGTCTCGAGGTCGGTGCCGACGGTCGAGAGCAGCAGGCCCAGCATGATCATGCAGAAGGCCTTGAGGATCGAGCCACGTGCCAGAACCACGGCGAAGCACAGGCCCATCACCATCAGGGAGAAGTATTCGGCCGGGCCGAAGAGCAGCGCGAGCTTTGTCAGCGGCGCGCCGAGCGCGGCGATGATCACGGTGGCGACGCAGCCGGCGAAGAAAGAGCCGATCGCCGCCGTGCCGAGCGCCACGCCGGCGCGGCCCTGCTTGGCCATCTGGTGGCCGTCCAGCGTCGTGACGACCGCGGTCGCCTCGCCGGGAATGTTGACCAGAATCGCCGTGGTCGAGCCGCCATACTGGGCGCCGTAATAGATGCCGGCGAGCATGATCAGCGCGCCCGTCGGATCGAGTCCGAAGGTGATCGGCAGCAGGATCGAGATGGTCGCGATCGGCCCGACGCCGGGCAGGACGCCGATCAGCGTGCCGACGAGACAGCCGACGAAGCAGAGCGCGATATTCTGCAGGGAGAGCGCGACGCTGAAGCCCAGCGACAGATTGGAGAACATATCCATCGGGTCAGATTCCCAGCAGCCAGGGCGCCAGCGGGATCGGCAGGCTCAGCGCGTATTTGAAGAGGAGGATGCAGGCGGCCGACATCGCCACGCTGAAGATCAGCAGTTCCTTCAACTTCATGTCGGATGCGGCGAGGCCGGAGACCAGGATCACCAGCGGCCCGGAGACCAGCAGTCCGAGCTGGGGCACGCGGATCGGGCCGATTTCGAAGCCGCGGATCGTCAGGCCGAAAACGCAGGCCGCGCCGAGCACGAAGATGACGCCGCGCCAGGACCAGCCGGAGAGCTTCTCGCCATTGTAGCGCAGAGCGGTCAGGCCCAGCATCAGGCCTAGCGCGGCGCAGATCACGGCGAAGGCCTTGGGCAGCATGCCGGGCCCGATCTGGCGCAGGGTCCCGATCGGCAGGTCGCTGGAGAGAATGAAGGCAGCCGCCCCGAGCAGGATCATGAACAGCCCGGCAGCGAGGTCCTGCGAAGATCGGACGCGGATACCCTGCGCCCTTTCGATTTTGTTCAAGCTCATCAGGCTCCTCCGACTGCCGACCCGACGAGGCGGGCGGTCCGTTTCAGCTTCGTGACGGGAATGGCGAAGGGCAGGACCTGCCGCTCGTCGATCAGGGTGACGCTCTCGCGCAGGATGGCGAGGAAATCGTCGCGGGCATCGAGCCGCTGCTGCGGCCGCCAGGCGATGCCGACCAGCGCACCGGGCGGCGGCGGATCGAGCAGTGCCCCGCGCAGGCGGCGCATGGTGACGCCCGGAAAGCTCAGCCGCGAGACCCAGTCGGGCGCCAGCGCGATGCCGAGACCGGCCGCGACAGCCGACATCATCGCCGGCTTCTCGGTCGCCTCCAGCGTGACGTTGGGCACGGCGCCGACGCTCTCGAAATACGCCATCACGAGGTCGTAGGCAAAAGGCCGGATCCGCTTGGAGGGCACCACGAAGGGCTCGCCGATCAGATCCTGCATCGTCACATGCTCGCGTGCGGCCAGGGGATGGGCCTCGTTCAGCACGACGATCGGCCGCTCGACGCGCAGCACCTCGAAAGCGCAGTCGGTCGGCTTGCGCGGCGGCCGGGTCAAGGCGAGGTCGAGCTTGCCGGCCTCCAACATCTGCACCAGCGCCGCCGTCATCGCCTCGACGAACTTGATCTGCACGCCCGGATAGCGCTCGCGAAAGGCGACCAGCGCCTCCGGCACGAAGCTCGACGAGGCGGCGTCGATCGCGCCGATCCGCAGAACCTTGCCCGATGCAAGCGACGCCTCGCGCACGGCCCGCGAGGCATGGTCCATCCGGGCGAGGATCCCCTTGGCCTCCTCCAGCATGATCAGGCCCGCGCGCGTCAGAGCGACCTGCCGCGTCGTCCGCGTCAGCAGGCTGCAGCCAAGCTCTTCCTCGAGCGCGCTGATCTGGCGGGAGAGGGCGGGGGGAGCCAGGCCCAGCCGCTCCGCGGCCCGGCCGAAATGAAGCTCCTCCGCCACTGCGATGAAACATCGCAGATGCCTGACGTCCATGGTGTCCCTCTGGTCCCCTCTGGCGTATCGTTGTCCGATATCTTCCAGCTCTTGTCGCGAAAGCCGATAGCGGCTCGTGCCGCGAAAGCGACCCTAGAGCAATTCATAATTTATTGGCAATAAAGCGTGCGGTTTCCCCCTGTGCCCAGGCTCACGAAGCCGTGGACAGCCGCGAACGGCGCAGAATTCGCCCATCGATCAGGGCAAGCCCCGCGAAGATCGCCGCCATTCCGGCAAAATGGCGCGGCAGCAGGCTCTCTCCCAACAGCCCGACTCCCAGCAGGATGGCGCTGACCGGGATCAGGAAGGTCACCAGCACGACATGGCTCGGCCCGGCCGAGCGCATGATCCTGAAGAAGATCACATAGGCCAGCGCCGTCGAGACGAGCGCGAGGCCGAGCAGCGCGGCCGCCGTCTGCGCCGTCGGCAGCGGCAGGGTCCAGGGCGGGTTCGTCACCAGCACGATCGGCAGCGTCATCAGCGTCGAGGCGCTGAGCTGCCCGGCGGCCGTGACGAGAGGGGGCAACTCGCGGAAACGCCGGCCGTAAAGCCCGGAAAAGGCGTAGGACACGGTCGCGCTGATGCAGGCGAGCTGGGCGAGCAGGTTGAGACCCAGCCCCGACAGCGCGTCGGGACCGATCAGGACGGCGACGCCCACGAACCCCGCCGCGATGCCGGCGATCTTGCGTCCGGTGGCGCGCTCGCCGCCGAAGGCGTGCATCACCAGCACGGTGAAGATCGGCGTCATCGCGTTCAGGATCGAGGCGAGACCGCTGGGGATCTGCTGTTGGCTCCACAGGAAGAGGCTGAACGGGATCAGATTGTTCAGCACCCCCATGCCGAAGAAGGCGAGCCAGAACCGTCGTCCGACCGCCATCGAGAGGCCGGCGAGCCGCACCGCCAGCAGGAGGGCCAGCGCCGCCAGCCCGACCCGCACGAGCAGCACCGGCAAGGGCGGCCATTGCGCCAGCGCCAGCGCGTTGAAGAAGAAGGAGCCGCCCCACAGGACCGAGAGCCCGGCCAGCATCAGCCAGTCGAGCCCGGAGATGCGGGCGGGCGGGGCGGTCATCGGCAGGGTCATCGCGGCATCTGTCCTTCCGGGAACCGTCAGGCCGCGTCAGTAAAAGCCGGGTGGCGCGGCGGCCACCCGGTTCCTGTGCTGCACTTGGCAGCCTCCGTCGCCTCAGGCAGGCTCGGCGTCCCGCGCCGTCCACATCGCCTGGAAGGCGGGGCGGGAATGGCAGGCGTCGAGCCAGGCCTTCACATGCGGCGCGCCCGCGAAGAGCTGCGCCGCCGGCTTGGCGTAGCGGACGATCTCGGCGACGTTGATGTCGGCCACCGTGAAGCGCCCGCCCATGACGAAGCCGCCGCCTTCGGCGAGCGCCTTGTCCAGCGCCGCGAACGGGCCGGGCAGGGCGGCGAGCGCCGCCTCGACGAGCTTCGGATCGCGCTTCTCCGGCGGATAGGCCGCCATGTGGTACTGGATGTTGAGCGCATGGCTCTCCACCGCCGTGCTCGCCCAGAGCGACCACATCACCGCCAGCCCTTCCTCCTGCGCATCCTTCGGAGCCAGGGGCCCGCCATGCTTGCGGGCGAGATAGAGGTTGATGGCCAGCGATTCCTGGAGCTTGAAGCCGTCGTCGTCGATCGCCGGGATCTGCCCCTTCGGATTGACCGCAAGGAACTCGGGGCTCTGCGTGTGCATCGGGGCGCCCGGCGCATTCGGGTCGGGCAGGCGGTAGACCTGGATGACCGGGACATGGGTGAAGGCGAGGCCGAGCTCGTTGGCGAGCCAGATGTTGCGCGAGGCGCGCGAGCGGTAGCAGCCATAGATCGTCAGTGTCATGGGGGAGCGCCTTGGGAGAAGGATTACCTCCTGTCATTAGCGGAGAGTCGGCTCGGGTGCATCCGCGTCCATGGGCTCCCGGCCATGCACAAAGTCGTCTCTCCGGTCGCCATGTCCCGGCGTGCTCTGCTTCAGGGTTTCGTAAGTGCTCGTTCGTAACGTCGCAGACCCGCGCGCGTCGTCATGAAGGTCAGCCGCTTGACCATGAACACCGAACCGAGATCGTTCTGGAGGGATGAGCATCGTCTCGCGGCGCTGAAGGCTCTGGACATCCTCGACACGAAGTCCGAGACCGCGTTTGACGAAATCACGCGGGTTGCGAGCGAAACCTGCGGCACGCCCGTGGCGGCCGTCAGCTTCCTCGAGGGCGAGCGGCAGTGGTTCAAGTCTCAGATCGGGTTGAGCCTGGACGAGACTTCGCTCGATACGTCGATCTGCGCGAACACGATCCACGAGGCGAAGCTCGTCGTCATCGCGGATCTCGCTGAAGACGAGCGTTTCGAGAGCAACCCCTTCGTCATCGGCCCGCCGAGCCTGCGCTTCTATGCCGTCGCGCGCCTGGAAACACCGGATGGCCTGTTGCTGGGTGCCGTCTGCGTCGGCGATGTCCGTCCCCGTCCGCAGGGGTTGACGGAGGTTCAGGCCAGCACGCTGCTGGCCCTGGCCCGGGCCGTGATGCGCGAGCTGAAGCTCCGCAGCACGAACAAGGCCTTGGCCGAGAACACGGCGCTGCTGAACGGCGCGCTCGAGAATGTCGACCAGGGCATCGTCATGGTCGATCAGAGCGGCGACGTCGTCGTCTGCAACCAGCGGGCGATCGATCTGCTCGACCTGCCGGCCGAGATGATGCGCGCGGTCCCGAAATTCGAGGACGTCAAGCGCTGGCAGATCGCGCAGGGCGAATTCGCGGACGCCGACCCCAAGCTCGTGAACGCCATCCGGCACGAGGGCAACAACATCGAGGCCTCCGTCTATGAGCGGCGGCGGCCGAATGGCACGGTCCTGGAAGTCAGGACGAATCGGCTCCCCAATGGCGGCGTCGTCCGCACCTTTGCCGACGTTACCGCGCGGCGCCTGGCGGAGGATGAGCGCCGCGTCGCCGAGGAGAAGCTTCGCGAGAGCGAGCAGCGCTATCGCCTGGCGGCGCTCGCGACATCGGATGCCATCTACGATTGGGAGTTCGCGACCGACCGCCTGCAATGGGGCGAAAGCCGTCTCGGCCAGTTCGCCTACGAGGCCGCGGAGGCCCCGTCCAGCGGGACGACCTGGCTCGACAGCGTCCACCCCGACGACCGTGCCGCCGTCGAAGACGAGGTGCGGCACTTCATTGTGGGAAGTGCCGGCGAGCGTTGGCAGGGCGAGTATCGCTGGCGGCGGGGCGATGGCGGCTACGCCTATGTCCGCGACCGCGGCTATCTCGTGCGGGATCCGTCCGGGCGCCCGGTCAGGATGATCGGAGCGCTGCAGGATCTGACCGAGGCGCGCCGGGCCGACGAAGCGCTGCGAACCGGCGAAGAGCGCCTGCGGCTGGCGCTGCATGCCAGCAACATGGTCGCCTGGGACCTCGACCTCCGGACGGAGCATGTCAGCCGCTCCGACACCGCGGCCGCGCTGCTCGGGCTCGGTTCGGGGCCGGCGTCCGAATTCACGGCGCGGGTCCATCCGGAGGATCGGCACAAGGTCGATCTGCTCAGGCTCTCCTCACTGACCGACGGAACGCATGCGGCCGAGATCCGCTACGGCGCGCCCGACGGCCGGGAGATCTGGCTGTCGATCAGGGCCGAGCGGCAGGACAAGGACCGGATGATCGGCATCACCTTCGACATTTCGGACCGCAAGGCGACTGAGGAGGCGATCTGGCAGACGGCCAATCATGATCCTCTGACAGGTCTGGCAAATCGGGCGCTCTTCCAGACGCGGCTGGGCGATGCACTGGCGGCTGCGGACGCATCCGGCAAGGGCGTGGGCCTGCTCCTGCTCGATCTCGACGACTTCAAGGACATCAACGACACGCTGGGACACGCCGCAGGCGACAGGCTGCTTGTCGAGACGGCCGCCCGGCTCATGCAGGCGGTCGGCGACCGGGGAACGGTCGCGCGTGTGGGCGGGGACGAATTCGCCGTCGTTCTCGTCGAGCAACCGGGCCTTGCCGCCATCGCAGCCTGCGCCGAGGACATCCTGACGGCGCTGCAGCCCTGCTTCGACTATGAGGGCCGGGCCCTGTCGACGCGGGCGAGCATCGGGGTGGCCGCCTTCCCGGACCATCACCGCGACCCGGTCGAGCTGATGAAGGATGCGGACATCGCGCTCTACCGCGCCAAGGAGAGTGGTCGCAGCCGCGCCGTCGTCTATTCGAGCGCCGCACGCGACGTGATGGAACGCCGCGTCTCGATCCTCCGCGAGGTGCGACAGGGTCTCGAAGCGGCCGAGTTCGTCCCGCATTACCAGCCGAAAGTGTCGCTCGCGAATGGCGAGATCGTCGGCTTCGAAGCGCTCGCCCGCTGGCGTCATCCCGCACTCGGCCTGCTGACCCCGGCCTATTTCGGCTCGGTCTTCGACGACCGGGACATGTCGTCGGCCCTGGCGACGAGCATGATCGCGCAGGTCGCGTCGGATATCGGTTCCTGGATGGAGCAGGGCCTCGCCTGCGGGCGCGTGGCCGTGAATCTCTCCTCGGCCGACTTCTCCGACCGCAAGCTCGCGGACCGGATCGTCGCGCTGCTCGCGGCGGCGAGGGTGCCCACCGCGCATTTCGAGATCGAGGTCACCGAGACCGTCTTCCTCGGCCGACAGACCGAGGACGTGGCGGCGGTGCTGAACGAGTTCCACGAAGCGGGGATCTCGATCGCGCTGGATGATTTCGGCACCGGCTTCGCCTCGCTCACCCACCTCAAGCAGTTCCCGGTCGATCACATCAAGATCGACCAGAGCTTCGTCCGGAACCTGGAGACCGACAAGGACGACGCCGCGATCGTCGCCGCGGTGGTGAGCCTCGGCCGCAATATGGGCATGAAGATTACCGCCGAAGGCGTCGAGAATGCCGGTCAGGCCGAGCGCCTGAGGGAGGCGGGCTGCGATTTCGGCCAGGGCTACTTCTACGCGAAGCCAGCCTTCGCCGAGCGCGTGCCCTGGATGATCCGGCAGGCCTTGGCCTCGGCCTCGGCGTCGTCGCCGGTGCGGCGGATCCCGTCCCCGCGCCTCGCGCGCCGACGCGTCTGATCGCGACCGGCGGGTAACGGGCGCTCGCCGAGCCTCAGGTGCCCGCCTCAGCCCGCCAGCACGCGCTGCGGCGGGAAGGTGATTTCGACCAGCGTGCCTTCTTTCTTGACGCTCGTGATCGACATCGCGGCGCGGTTGGCCTCGACCAGCGCCTTGGTCAGCGGCAGGCCCAGGCCCGTGCCGCCGGCGCGCCTTGTCGTCGGCACCTGGCGGAAGGGCTCGAGCGCGAGCTCGATCTCCTTGTCGTCCATGCCGATGCCGGTGTCGCGCACCCGCAGGATCGCCTCGCCCTGGTCGCCCAGCGCCGTGGAGATGATCACCTGACCGCCGGCATCGGTGAACTTCACCGCGTTGGAGAGCAGGTTGATCACGATCTGCCGGATCGAGCGCTGGTCGGCGACGACCGGCGGCAGCTTCGGCGAGAGCCCCGAGCGCAGCACGACGCGGCCGCGCTGCGCCTCCGGCTGCAGCAGGCTGACGGCGGACAGCGCGATCTCGTTGAGATTGACGCTGACGAAGTCGAGATCGAGCTTGCCGGCCTCGATCTTGGCGAGGTCGAGCAGGTCGTTGACGAGGCTGATGACATAGCCGCCCGACTGGTGGATGTCGCGCAGATACTCCTTGTAGCGCTCGTTCCCGATCGGTCCGAAGCGCTCCTCGGCCATCACCTCGGCGAAGCCGATGATCGCGTTGAGCGGCGTGCGGATCTCGTGGCTGATCTTGGCGAGCACGTCGGACTTCTGGGCGCTGGCCTTCTCGGCCGCCTTGCGCGCCTCGACCAGCTCGCCTTCCGTCTTCTTCCAGGCCGTGATGTCGCGCAGCACCGCGCAGAAGCGCCGTTCGCTGCCTTCCGCGATCTGGCCCATCGTCATGAACAGCGGAATCTTGCCGCCCTGGCGGACACGGCCGACGACCTCGCGGCCATCGTTCATGACCGAGGCGACGCCGCCGCCCTTCAGCCCCTCGAGATAGTCGAGCGCCGGCGCATGGCTCTCGCCGGCGAAGAGCAGGGTGAAAAGCTCGCCCGTGACCTCGCGCTGGTCGTAGCCGAACAGCGCCTCGGCGGTCTTGTTGAGAGAGAGGATGCGGCCGCGCTCGTCCACGGTGACGACGCCGTCGGTGGCGGTGTCCAGCATCGCGACGAGCTCGGCGATGCGCGCGTCGCGGACGCCGGCATCCAGCCGCAGTGCCTCGACGCGGGCGGCGCTCTCGGCCTCCTCGGCAGCGAATTCGGCCGCCAGCTCCGCCTCCTCGGCTTCTTCGGGCGTCAGCACCGGCACCTCGCCGCCGCCATTGGGGTGGCGGAAGGCCATCAGCGTCGCGGGCTCGCCCTGCCAGGAGACGCTGGAGAGCACGGCATCGACCTTGACGAGATGGCCCAGCCGGTCGAGCAGCGTCATCGCGCCGCCATCGGTGCGGGCGGCGTCCTTGATCAGCCGGCTGACGCCCCCGCCCGAGGCGAGATCGTCGAGATCCGCATAATCCAGCAGGTCGAGCATCGTCCGGTTGGCGTAGAGCGGCGTGTCGTCGCGGTTGACCAGGACCGCGATCGGCAGCTTGTCGAGCAGGTCGGCATGGGAATTCGTCCGGCGCGGCTTCGCGGCTCTCCCGTTCTCGGAGCGCTCCTCGGGCACGTCCGCGGCGGGCTCGGTCCGGGCCTCGGCTTCGGCAGCGTCTTTGTCCTTCAGCCGCAGCGGCGCGGCCGGCGGCAGGCGCGGCGCCGCGGGCTCGTCATCTCCGGCCATCCGGGCGCCGAGCGCCTTGGCGATCTCGCGGAAGGCGTTGCGCTCAGCCGAGCTGAGATGGGTCTTGGAGGGCTCGATGATGGGTCGCACCGGCGTGAGATGACCGTTGCGCAGGGGCACGATGTTGCCCGGCGCGACCGCCGGAGCAGGGGCGGGCGCGGGCTCGCTCTCGGCGCCAGCCTCCGCCTTCGCGCTCGGCTCAGCAGAGGGAGGCGTCGCGTTCGCATCCTCCTCCGGGTTGGAGAAGGCGGCGAGATCAGCCGGGTCGGCCTCGTCCTCGGTGGCCGGCTCGCTCTCCTCGGCGATGGTCTCGTCAAGCGTCTCGGGTGCGGCGGAGACGCCCTCCGCCTCGGCCATCGCCTCGGCGGGAGCAACAACAGCCGCGTCGAGCGCCTCGACCGGATCGGGATCGACGGGAGGAGAGGCGACGGCATGGTCCGGCGGCGTATCGACCGGTTCGTGCCGAACGTCGGCTGCAGGCCCTGCGGCGGCCTCCGTCAAAGCCTCTTCCGGCGAAGCGGCCTTGGAGACATCTGCGCTCGCCGGCTCGGGCGCCGACGACGCGGGGAAGGCTTCGTTGGCCCCCGGTCGCGCCAGGCCGAAGCCACGGAAGCCTGTGACCTGTCGCGCGGCGTCGAGCACCGGAACGCCCGACAGTTCGACGCGCACGCCGTTGTCCGGCCCTGTCCGCCAGAGGATCTCGTGGCCGCTCCAGGTGGTGCCGCCGGCGAGGCGCGCGAGCAGCCCGCCCGTGCGGTCGGCGATCGTGTCACCGATGAGGTCGGACCAGAGCCTGCCGGTAAAGCGCGAGACGGCATCCGGCCCCGCGAGGTCAGCGAGATGGGCCGAGAGACTGGTGATTCGCCCCTCGCCGTCGCTCTGCCAGAGAAAGCGCACGGCTCGGGAGAGGCGAGCCGACTCCGCAGCCGGGATCACAGCCTTGGCGGGGTCTTCATGAGGCGCCGGGGCGGCGGCCTGCATCGGTGCCGGTGCGGCAGGCGGCGGGAGAGAGACGCCCAGCCGCCGCAATTCGGAAGCCTGGATCGCAAGCGCCAAGACGGGCCCGGAGGCATCCCCGTCCAGAAGCTTGCAGCCGCAGGTCACCAGCGTCGCCGCGAAGCCCGAGGTCAGCCGCAGCCGCTCGAGCCGCACGCCCTGGCGCGAAGCGAGCCCGCCGGCGAGCAGGGCGAGCCGCTGCCGTGTGGCTGCGGGCAGATTGCCGCTCGTCGCGAGCAGCGCCTGAGCCGCCGCATTGGCATGGCCCGGGCGGTCAGCCTCCCGATCCCAGAGCAGCAGGGCGCCGTCGGCCGCGAAGGCGACGAGAGACCCGTCCGCCGCCGCCGTCGCTCCCAGCCCTGCCCAGTCCCGTCCGGCCTCGCTCATGCCTGCCTGCTCTCGGTTGGCGCCCCCAAGCTCGGCGCCATTATGCCTAACAAAGCCTTAATAGCGGCCAAATCCTCATGGCGCCATGAGCGCGGACGTGCCGTCCCGTCCCGACTCGAAACAGCGTTAACGGCCGCGACGCATCGCGCTAAGATTGTCATTGCGGCGCAATAATGATATTGCACCGCACAATAACGACCGACCTTCGGCCGGCGGTGCCGGAGCGGAGCAGCGGTCAGCATAGCGGCGCTCAACAGGAGGACCACCCATGGCGACCAAGACCCCTTACGAAGTCCCCACCGAGATGCGCGAATTCGCCGAGCGCAGCGTCGAGCAGGCCCGCAAGGCTTTCGACGGTTTCATCGGCGCCGCCGCCAAGGCCGTCGATTCGGCGCATGGCTCGGCCGAGACCGCTCGCCTGAACACGCATGAGGCCGCGCGCAAGGCGATCGCCTATGCCGAGAACAATGTCGCCGCCGCCTTCGATCTCGCCCAGAAACTGGTCCAGTCCAAGGACCTGACCGAGGTCATGGCTCACCAGTCCGAGTTCATGAAGGCCCAGATGGCATCGCTCCAGGCGCAGCTGAAGGAAATCGGTACGGCCGCGCAGGACGTCGCGACCAAGACGGCCGAGACCGTCGCGAAGGCCGCCAAGCCCAAGTAACCCTACTGCCGACGACGCGGCCGCCGCCCGGCGGCCGCGATTGCGCCGACTGGTCATCCGGACTGAACCGGCGCGACCCCCTTGGACGGATGGCCGGATCGACCGGCCGACGATCCGTCGCCGCGCTGAAGGAGAACCGCGATGGTCAAGCCCGCCCCGACCCGCACCAAGTCGAAGGCCCCGGTCAGCCTCTCTCCCGTCAAGGCCCTCTCGGGCCCGCTTCCGGCCGAACCTGCCGCCTCGAAGGCTCCCGCCGCTCAGCCGAGCATGGCCAAGGCCGCTGAGGCGCCCAAACCTGCTGCAGCATCCAAGCCCGTCGAAATCTCAAAGCCGGCGGCCCCGGCCAAGCCCGCCGAAGCGCCCAAGGCACCGGCGGCCACGGCTCCCTCCAAACCTGTTCCGAGCAACGCCGTCCCTGCCAAGCCCGTGGCCGCCGCACCCGTGGCCAAGACCCCTGCGCCCCCGGTCTCCGCTCCGGTCGGCAAGGTCGCGGCCAAGGCCCCGGCCGCCAAAGCTCCGGTCAAGGCGGCGGCCCGCGCCAGCGCGCCGGCCAAGGTCGTATCGGCTCCCGCTCCGAAAGTGGCGCCGGCCACGCCCGTTGCGTCGGTCGTCGCCGCGCCCGCCGCGATCGAGCCGCAAGCTGTCGCCAAGGCGGTCGAGACGGTCGCTGGCACAGCCGTCGAGGCGGCCGCCACGGCCACCGCCGCCGTGACGAAGCTGGCAGAGAAGACGATCGAGGCCGCCGCTGCGAAGGTCGAGGCGAAGCCGGCGCCCGCGAGCAAGCCCGCGCCTTCGCTCGCTGCGATGCCGCTGCCGCGTCCGCCTGAATTTGCCGCGATCGCGACCGGCACGGTGATGACCCAGACGCTGGCGATGGCGAAGGCGTTCGGTGCGCTGCAGGCGAGCATGCTCGACCATGCCTGTTCCGAGTTGAAGGCGCGGCTGGGCGAGGTGGAGACATTGGCGCGCACCGACAGCACGGCCGATGCGGTCGCGCTCCAGGCCAAGGCGGTGCGCCGTTCCTACGAATCTTATGCCGAGCACCTCAAGGAACTCGCGCGCATCGCCGGCAAGGCGATGGGGAAGTCCTGAGGAGAGCAGGGAAGGGCGCGCGCAGGAGCCCGGAAAAAGCCGGTGAATCGCGGGTTGCATTCCCGCGGCTCCGGCACTAGGTTCCGCGCCGCCGCCGATCTCGCGAAAGCGACCGATCGCCACGCGCCGGGTGCGGGCAGCCATAGCTCAGTTGGTTAGAGCGCTAGATTGTGGATCTAGAGGTCCCCCGTTCAAGCCGGGGTGGCTGTACCACCCGACCCGCCCCCTTTTCCGCGACGTTCCACCGCTCCCGAGGGCTCGTTGCAGCCCTTGAAGCCGCCCCGCGGATCGCCATATCGTTCAGCAAGCGGAAGGGCTTCGCCTTCTGCCCGCGGGGCGCCGGATCTCTGGGCTCCGGTCGATCGGGAGCGCCCTCGCGGGCTCCGGCACTGTCAGGCAAGGTCCTGGGAATGACGCGTACGCCCAGTCTGTCCCATCCGTTTCTTCTCGGCTTCGACGACATCGAACGCGCTTTGGACCGGGTCGCGAAAGGCGCCAGCGAAGGCTACCCGCCCTACAACATCGAGCGGCTCGCCCGTTCCGGCGACGAGCCGGACCGGTTGCGCATCACGCTTGCGGTGGCCGGCTTCGCGCGCGATCAGCTCGAGATCACGCTCGAAGAAAACCAGCTCACAATCCGGGGCCGCCAGATCGACGACAAGACCCGGCAGTTCCTGCATCGGGGCATCGCGGCGCGGCAGTTCCAGCGCAGCTTCCTGCTCGCCGACGGCATGCAGGTGCTGGGCGCCGATCTGTCCAACGGTCTGCTGGCCATCGATCTGGTCCGACCGGAACCGGAAAGGCTCATCCGGCGTATCGATATCGTCAGTCGCGACGAGCCCGCCTGAGGTCGGAGCGGATGCAAGCGCGGTTTTTGCATCCGTTCATGATTGCCATCGTATCTTTGTAACCGCACTCGCACTGCTCTGAAGGAGGGCGCGATGAACGACGACAGCACGATGATCCGGACGACCCCTCTGACCCCGGCCGAATTCGCCGCCCTGGGCACGGGCGAGGTCGCCTATCTCAAGTCGATGACGTCCGACGAATTGCTGCGCATCTTCCCGCAGGCGCCGGAGATCCAGTCCGGCCTGCAGCTCTTCGCGCTGCTCTCGGCGGATGGCGCGCCGATCCTGGTGACCGATTCGCGCGAGGCCGCCACGGCGAATGCCTGGGAGCACGACCTGCGGATGGTCAGCGTCCACTGATCCGCTCAGGGCGCGGTCGCGATCCCCGCGACGGCCGCCTGCAGGCGCAGGATGTCACTCGCGGTCGAAAGCCGGTGGTCGCCGTCCTTGATCAGCGTCAGGACGACGGCGTCGCCCGCCAGATGCTCGACCAGCTTCAGCGCGTGGCGCCAGGGCACGTCGGGGTCTTGCATGCCCTGCAGGATGTGGACGGGGCAGCCGGTCCTGATCTCCGAGCCGAACATCAGGTGGCGACGCCCGTCTTCGATCAGCGCCCGCGTGATCGGCGTCGGCTCCGGCGAATACTCCGAGGGGCGCAGCCAGACGCCGTCGCGCAGGATGGTCTGCCGGATCGGCTCCGGCATCTGCGCCCACATCAGCTCTTCCGAGAAGTCGACAGCCGGCGCGATCAGCACGAGGCCGGCCGGCGCCAGTGCCGTTCCCAGCAGACGCCGCGCCGCCAGCAGCGCCAGCCAGCCGCCCATCGACGAGCCGACGAGAATGGGGCGGGCACCGCAGCGGGCCTCGATCACCGCCAGTGCGTCGGCGAGCCAGTGGGACAGCGTCCAGCGCGCGAAGTCGCCGCCGCTCTCGCCATGGCCGGCATAGTCGAAGCGCAGGAAGGGCCGGCCGGTCTCGCGCGCCCACTGCGCCAGAGCCTCGGCCTTGGTGGCGCGCATGTCGGAGCGAAAGCCACCCAGCCAGACGACCGGCGCCCCCTCTCCGGGCTGAGAGAGGAGGGCGAGACGGCGGCGATCCTCGCGCTCTCCGACCTCCAGCCATTGCGGTGCCTCGCGCTCCAACGCAAATCTCCTGTGACGAATCGGCGGTTCGGCGCGAATATAGGCTGCCCGGCACGCCCCTGGGCAGGCATAGTCGCAGCGGTGAGAACAGGCGCGGGCCCGACCGCGCGGCGACACGGTGGCGTTCCAGAACGGTGAATATGTCCTTCCAGCCCGGCGCGCATCTGTCATTGCCCTCGACCGAGTCCCATCCGCTGCTCGGGCGGACGATCCTGCAGATCATCCCCGATCTCGAGACGGGCGGGGCCGAGCGCACCACCGTCGACATCGCCAAGGGCCTGACCGATGTCGGCGCCCGGGCGCTGGTCGCGACCGAAGGCGGCCGTCTTGTTGCCGAGCTGCAGGCCAAGGGCGGCGTCTGGCTGCCCTTCCCAGCGGCGTCGAAGAACCCGCTCGCCATGGCGATGAACGTGCGCAAGCTCGCGCTGCTCTGCCGGCACGAGGGCGTCGAGCTGATCCATGCCCGCTCGCGTGCGCCTGCTTGGGTCGCGCTCGCCACAGCCCGGCTGCTGCGCCTGCCCTTCGTCACCACCTATCACGGCTCCTATGCCAGCCGCTCGGCGGTGAAGACGCTCTATAATTCGGTAATGGCGCGTGGCGACGTGGTCATCGCCAACTCGGCCTATACGGCGGAGCTGATCCTGGCCAAGCATGGCTTCGCCCGCGACCGCATCCGCGTCGTCAACCGCGGCACCAATTTCTCGGCCTTCGCGCCGCAGGCGGTCGCGCCCGAGCGCATCCAGGCACTGCGCACCGCCTGGGGCATTCGGGCGCATCAGCAGATCGTCCTGCTGCCCGGCCGGCTGACGGGCTGGAAAGGCCAGCGCGTGCTGATCGAGGCCGCGCGCATTCTGCGCGACCAGGGCGATACCGACACCGCCTTTATCCTCGCCGGCGACCATCAGGGCCGCGACGGCTATGTCCGTGAGCTCGACCAGCTCATCGCCAAGGCGGGGCTGGAGGGGCGGGTGCGCCGTGTCGGCCATTGCTCGGACATGCCGGCCGCCTTGCTCGCCGCGGCGGTCGTCGCCGTGCCCTCGACCGAGCCCGAAGCCTTCGGCCGCGTCGCGGTCGAGGCGCAGGCGATGGGCACGCCCGTGGTCGTCTCGGATCTCGGCGCCGTACCGGAGACGGTGCTCGCCCCGCCCCAGACGCCGCCGAACGAGCGCACCGGCTGGCGCGTTCCGCCCGGCGATGCCGCGGCGCTGGCCGAGGCGCTGGCGGGGGCGCTCACGCTGCGCCCCTCCGCGCGGGACAACCTCGCCTTGCGCGCTCGCCGCCATGTCGAACGGCATTTCTCGCTGGAGACGATGGTCGGCGACACGCTCGACGTCTACTGCGCCCTGCTCGAGGGCGGGGGCGCGGACTGAGCCCCGCCCCTTGCCGAAAACCCGCCGAGTGACGATCTAGAGACCATTCGTCACAGGCTGCCGGCCCTCGTCCATTGACAACGCGCGTCTTTGTGCAATGTGTCTGGCGATGGGCGCCCGAAGCGCCGTTCACAGGAGAATACAGCCATTCGTCGTCCTTTCCGTGCCGCTCCGACCCCGACCAAAGACGGTCCGCGCTCCAATCGCGACATCCGCGGCGTCCGTGAGGTTCAGCTCATCGACGATACCGGCGCCAATCGCGGCGTGGTGTCGTTCTTCGAGGCATTGAAGATTGCCGAGGATGCCGGTCTCGACCTCGTCGAGATCGCCCCCAACTCCGTGCCTCCGGTCTGCAAGATTCTCGACTATGGCCGCTTCCGCTTCCTGGAGCAGAAGAAGGCCGCCGAGGCGCGCAAGAAGCAGCGCACCATCGAGATCAAGGAGATCAAGCTCCGTCCCGGCATCGACAAGCATGACTACGACGTCAAGATGAAGGCGATGCTCGGCTTCTTCGAGGAGGGCGACAAGGTCAAGGTGACCCTACGCTTCCGCGGCCGCGAGATGGCCCACCAGGATCTCGGCGTGAAGGTGCTCGAGCGCGTCAAGGCGGATCTGGCAGAGACCGCGAAGGTCGAGAGCGACTGGCAGCTCGAGGGCCGCCAGATGGTCATGGTGCTGGCGCCGCGCTAGAACGTCCGCGCCATGCATTTGGCATCAGGCCCGGCCCCCGTGCCGGGCCTTGTCATGTCTAGGCCTGCGATGCTTGGGTCGCTTCGACCCGATCGAACCGCGAGCGCTTCGCCATGACCCAGCCCAGCATCACCAGCCAGCGCCGCGACCTCGCCGCCGCGCTTCGCCTTGCCGCGAAGTTCGAGCTGAACGAGGGCATCTGCAACCATTTCTCGGTCGCGCTGCCGGACGGTCCCGACGGGCGCCCGCGCTACCTGATCAACCCCTATGGCGTGCACTGGTCGGAGATGAAGCCCTCCGACCTGCTGCTGATCGACGAGCGCGGCCAGGTTCTGGAAGGGGAGGGCGAGGTCGAGGCGACCGCCCGCAACATCCACATCGCCGCCCACAAGGCCAATCCGCGGCATGTCGCCGTGCTGCATGTCCACATGCCCTATGCCACGGCGCTGACCATGGTTGAGGGCGGCCGGCTCGAGATGGCGCACCAGACCGCCTGCCGCTTCCATGGCCGCACGCTCTATGTCGATCATTTCGGCGGTCTCGCGCTCGACGAGAGCGAGGGCGAGGCCATCGTCGCCGCCAACAGGGCGGAGGCGGGGGCGGACATCACCTTCCTCGCCCATCACGGCGTCACCATTGGCGGGCCTTCGGTCGCCGTCGCCTTCGACGATCTCTATTTCCTGGAGCGCGCCTGCCGCCAGCAGGTGCTCGCCATGTCGACCGGCCGGCCGCTGAAGCTGATTCCCGAGGCCGAGATCGAGGCCACCGCGCGCGAATGGCGCCAGGTGCTGGTCTTCCAGTCGGAAAAGCACTTCGAGGCGCTGAGGCGAATCGAGGGGCTCTGACCGAACGTCACTTTCGGGTTCTCGCCGGCGTGGTCCTTGTCTAGGGTGGCCTCCGGGGAGCCGGCGCCTGCGACGGGCGCGGCCCCTGCAGAGGGGGCAGGTGCATGGCTTCGAACCGAATGGCGGCGGCCTTGTGCGCGCTGTCGCTGGCTATTTTGGCAGCGGGGCCGCTCGCGGCCCAGACGGCCCCGCCGGCCCAGAGCCCGACGCCGGCCAGGCCCGACGAGACCAAGCTCGACCTGAAGCTCTTCGACAAGGCGGAGGTCGATCGCTCGAAGGGCTGCACGGTCGCGCTCTGGCAGGCCAACCGCGATCCCGACAACGACCGCTACGCCTTCATCTTTACCGAAGCGCTGACCGGCCAGAACCATGCCCGCCAGCCGGCGCGCATCAAGGTCGGCGAAAAAATCCTGCCGATGACTCGCGTCGCGGTGGGCGGCAAGGTCGGCGGCTACGGCCTCTACCCCTACCAGCTCTACAAGCTCGGCGCCGATGACGGATTCGCCGTGCTCGACCTCAAGCTCGGCGATATCGAGGGCGAGGCGGTCGAGATCGAGAGCGGCACGCTGACCGTGTCGATGGCGGGCAAGCAGCAGGCGCGGGTGAATGTGAAGGGCGGAGCCGGCTGCATGACCGCGCCGGTCGCCGCGCCGCCTCAAGCGTCACCGCCGCCCGCGACCGCCGCTGCGCCGCCGCCCTCCAACCCCGGTGGCATCTTCAGCCGCTATACGGTCAGGCCCAATCAGATCCCGCGCACGCTGCCGGCGACGCTCAAGAGCCGTTTCGGCTGCGATCCGGCGATGCTGAAGACCGGCGTCACCGGCTTCCAGATGTCGGAGGAATCGGCGATCTGGGAATTGCCCTGCCAGCGCTTCAACATCCAGGCCAATGCCGTCTATGCGCTGGTCTACCTGCCGGAGCCGGCACAGAATCTGCGCTTCCTGAGCTTCAAGGCGCCACCCGGCAAGAAGCGCACGAGCGCGCCCGCCGAGCTGATGTCGCCGGAATGGGACGTGAAGACCCGCACCGTCACCGGCACGGCGCTGGGCCGCAGCGAGGGCGATTGCGGGGTCTATGAGCGTCACCGTGTCGGCGCCGACGGCGAATTTGTTCTGGTCGAATACCGCGAAAAGGTTGCCTGCGACGGCAAGGCGGCCAAGCCCGAACAGTTCCCGCTTGTGTATCGGGCGCGCTGAATGCTCGACATGACGTAAAGTCAGTTTGCGTTTCCGCGCCGTTCGTGCGGCGGTCTGCTTTAAATTTAGGCAGCGAGACCTTCGCAGAGGGATGCGAATCAACGCGGTTGGTGATCTTCTGCCGCCCGCTTCGCAGCCGGCCGGCTGCGATGGCTCGCGTCCCCCGTCCGGCGTCGTGCCGGCGGGCGACGGCCTACCGGAGGCGCCTGCGACTTGCCTACGCTGCGAGAGGGATACGAGATCGACCCGGCGCTCGCCGGCCTGATCCGGCATATGCGGGCGATCGACGACTACCGGCAGGTCTTCGACCGGCTGCAGGCGTCCTGGGATACGCTGACATTGCTCGGCCAGCTCTCGGGCAATGCCACCGAGATGTCGGGCACGCGCTCCGCCTTCGAGAAGCTGACGGCAAGTCTGCTCGGCCATCTCGCCAAGGAAACCCGCGACAAGGTGATGACCGATCTGCGCATCAAGGCGCAGAACGCCATCGACGTGCTGGTCCGCAATCTGTTTGAGCGGACGGCGGACATCGGCTTTCTCGCTGCCGACACCGACATCCGCGAGATGCTCGAGGCGCCGGCCTCGCCCGAGGCGCGGGCTGCGATCGAGGCCCGCTTCCGCGACTATGTCGCGAAGTACTCCGTCTATTCCGACATCGTTCTGGTCGACCGCGACGGTGCGATCCGCGCCCGTCTTCAGCCGCATGAGGCGCAGCAGGCGCGCCACCCCCTGATCGACGAGGCGATGACCTCGACCGGCGCCTATGTCGAGCATTACGGCCTGGTCGATTTCGTCGCGGACCGGAATGCCTTGGTCTATGCTTGGCGCGTCGAGGATGCGGCCAAGCGCCCGATCGGCGTCCTCGTCCTCGTCTTCCGTCTGGCCGACGAGATGGAGGGCATCTTCCGCAAGCTGCTGCCGGAGCATGATTGGACGGTGCTGGGCTGCGTCTCGCCGGAGGGCGACATCATCGCCGGATCCTGCCCGATCCAGCTGCCGGCGGGGCTGAAGCTGTCGCCGGCCGCCCTGCAGGGGCGCGACCCGGTGATCCGCCTCGGCGGGCGGCAATATCTCGCCATGGCCTGCCGCACAGTGGGTTACCAGGGCTATATGGGGCCGGGCTGGCTGGGCCTCGGGCTGATCCCGCTGGAGGCGGCGTTCGACCAGGATGACGGCGAACTCGGCAAGAGCATCGGCGAGGATCTGCTCGCCGCCGTCACCAGCCAGGCCGGGCTGTTCTCGGCCGAGTTGCGCAACGTCTCGCGCCAGGCGGCGGCGATCCAGGGCGATCTCAACCGCTCGGTCTGGAACGGCTCGATCCGCCAGGCCGGCTCGACCGCCGCCAACGCCGCCTTCTCGAAAATCCTGCTCTGGGAGATCTCCAGCGCCGGCCGCAAGACGCAGGCCGTCTGCGACGCCTCGATCGGAGACCTCCACCGCACCGTCGTCGCCGCCATCATGGAGAAGTGCCGGTCCCGCGCTGCCTTCGCCATCGACGTGATGGACCGCAATCTCTACGAGCGCGCCAATGACTGCCGCTGGTGGGCGCTGAACGCGAGTTTCGCCCGCGTGCTGGCCGCGCCCTCGCCGGAAGGGCGCCGGCTCTGCGGCGAGATCCTCTCCACCATCAATGCGCTCTACACGGTCTACAGCAACCTGATCCTGTTCGATGCGCAGGGCGTCGTCGTCGCCGTGTCGCAGCCCTCGCAGGCGCATCTCGTCGGTCAGCCGCTCGATGCGGAGTGGGTGGGCCGTACGCTCGCGCTGCGCACAGGCCAGCACTATGCCGTCTCGGGTTTCGAGCCGACACCGCTCTATGACGGCGCGCCGACGCTGATCTACACCGCCGCGGTGCAGAGCCCGGTCGGGGGCCGGGCGCTCGGCGGCATCGCCATCGTCTTCGACTCGACTCCGCAATTCGCGGCGATCCTCGCCGACTCCCTGCCGACCGACGAGGACGGCGCGGCGCTGCCCGGCGCCTTCACCATCCTCGTCGGCAGCGACGGCCGTATCCTCTCTTCGAGCGACCCGCGCTTCGCGGTCGGCGATGCCAGCCCCCTGCCGGTCGATGCCGCGGCGCTGGAGCGGGACGGCGACCTCGCCTGCATCCGCAGCTTCGAGGGCAAGCACATGGCGGTCGGCGCCGCGCTCTCGAAGGGCTATCGCGAATACAAGACCAGCGACGGCCACAGGGCCGATGTCGTAGCGGTCTGTGCCGTGCCGCTCGGCGAAGTCGCGTCGGACAGCGCGGCACGCCCGGCCGCCGGCGCCGCCGCGACGACGCTGGCCGCGCAGAAGCCGGCCGACGGGGTCGAGGCCTTCGAGGTTGCGACCTTCCATATCGGGCGGCACTGGCTCGGCGTCCGGGCGCGCGACGTCATCGAGGCGGTCGACATCGCAGGCCTCAAGCCTTCGGCCCGGAAGGCGGGGGACGGGCTGCTCGCCGGCTACAAGCTTCACGAGGGCCAGCCCGTGCCGGTGCTGCGCCTCGCCCGGCTGCTCGGCATTCCCGACGCTTCCTCGGACGAGCAGCAGATCGTCATCGTGCGCGCCGCCGGCCGCACGCTCGGGCTCATCGTCGACACGCTCGGCCTCATCCCCGAGATCGCGGCCTCCGAACTGCAGCCGCTGCGCGAGCTGACCTCGAAGACCGACGTCCCCGCGCTCGGCGTCGTCGCGACCCGCAACGCCCGGGGCGAGCCGGCCGGCATGCTGATGCTGCTGGACGTCGACCGCCTCGGCGCGAAGCTCCAGGGCGAAAGCGGGTCGGCGCTCGTTCAGGCGGCCGAGTAGCGGCGGGAGCCGCGCTTTCAGGCGGCCGGCCGCTTCGCCAGAGCGAGGCCGATCCCCAAGGCGATCATGGCGCCACCGGAGCCCTCGCGCAGACGGCGAACGAGGGCTGGGCGTGCTGCTGCGCCCTGTCGGATTCCACTCGCCGCATAGGCGACGACGACGTCGGCGAGCGTGTTGAACAGGACGGACACGAAACCCAGGATCAGAAACTGCAGAGCGACGCTGCCGGTCCCGTCGATGAACTGCGGAATGAAGGCCAGGAAGAAGGCGGCGGTCTTCGGATTGAGCGCTTCGACGACGACGCCTTCGCGAAAAGCCCTCCTTCCACCCAGCGGTGGCTCGATGGTGCCGCCGCTCAGGACATTCGCCGCGTCCTGTCGCGCCGCCTGGATGGTGCGCCAGCCGAGCCAGACGAGATAGCCCGCGCCGGCGAGCTTGAGCGCCGTGAACAGTTCGGCGCTCGCCAGCACGATCGCGGACACACCCAGGCTGCCGGCGACGACATGAACCATGCCGCCCAGTCCGGTTCCGAAGCTGGACGCGAGGCCTTCCCGGCGCCCGCCCGCCAGCGTTCGCGCCGCGACATAGAAAATGCCGGGACCCGGCGTGATCGCAAGAAGGAGCGCTGCGACGACAAACAGCGCCAGTGAGCTGGGCTCAGGCATGACGGGGGCACCAATGTTGAGGGAAGGGGCGCTTTCGCGATCAGTCGACGGGCACCAGCGCAGCGGCGGCGCGCTCGGTGGGGCGGGGGCTGTCTGCGAGACCCGCCGCGACGCCGGCGCGGTCGCTTGCGGACCGGTTCTGGCTCATCTTGCGCTTGCCCTCCAGTCGCGTGATCGGCATCCGCAGACCGACGATTCCGCGCAACTGCGCCTGGATGAAATCGGAGGGGGCGTCCGACACTGCCCAGGGGGCCGGGCGCTCGCCCTCGTGCAGGTCCGTCAGCCGCGTGACGAGGTCGAGCAGCCGCGCCGCGTCGTCGAAGAACTCGACCGGGCCGTAAGCGTGGACCGCGACGTAGTTCCAGGTCGGCACGACCTTGCCGGTCTCCCGCTTGGTCTCGTACCAGGACGGCGTGATGTAGGCGTCGGGGCCCATGAAGATCGCGAGCCCCTCGCCCAGCGCAGGCTCCCGCCATTGCGGATTGGCCTTGGCGAGATGGCCGTAGAGCACGCCGTGCTCGCCTTCGTTTTCGTCCAGGAACAGCGGCAGCGGCGTCGCCAGCACGCCGGCCTCGGTCGTCGTGACGACATGGGCGAGCCGCGCGCCGCGGATCGTCGCGACGATGCTGTGCCGGTCGTCGTCGCGGAAGGCGGGCGGTGTGTACATCGCGGAACTCCTTGCGTCGTCCCCGTCAATGGGGCCAGTCTGGCTCGGACGAAACAGCCAGTTCAGCAAAATCCGGATGGGCCAGTTGGAAAGTGTCGGGCGCCGGATCGTCGCTGCGATCAAGGAACGGATTCATGGCGGCGCCTATCGTCCGGGCGATCGCCTGCCGTCGAGCCGCGCCTTCGCGGCGGAATGGGGCGCCTCCCGCACGACCGTGACGGCCGCTTATGGCCAGCTCATCGCCGAGGGCTATCTGATCAGCCGCCAGGGCGCGCGTCCGGTGGTGGCCCGGGGCCTCGCTGCGCCGCCGGGCGCCGCGCCGGAATCCATGCCGCCGGCGCGAGCCCTGTCGGGCTTCGCGCAACGCCTGCTCGCCCTGCCGGCACCGGCGCCGCGGGAGAGCTTTCCCGTCGCGGATTTCCGTTATGGCGATCTGGCGGGCGCTGATTTTCCCGTGCTGGCCTGGCGTCGCGCCCTGGCCAAGGTTGCGCTCCGCCGTCCGGCCAGGCTGCGCTATGGCGATCCGCAGGGCGACCCGGCCCTGCGCGCGGCCTTGCAGGGCTATCTCTGGCGGGCGCGCGGCATCGCCTGCTCGGCCGATGACATCCTCGTCGTCAACGGCTCGCAGCAGGGGCTGGATCTCTGCGCGCGCCTGCTGCTCGATCCCGGCGACCGCTTCCTGATGGAGAACCCGGGTTATGCCCTCGCGCGCCATGCCTTCCTCGCGGCCGGCGGGGAGGCGGTCCCGGTGCCGGTCGACCCCGACGGGCTGTTGACGGACGCGCTGCCGCCCGCACGGCTCGTCTATGTCACGCCTTCGCACCAGTATCCGCTCGGCGGCGTCCTGTCCGCGCCGCGCCGGCGCGCGCTGTTGGCCTGGGCGGCTTCCGTCGACGGCTATGTCGTGGAGGACGATTACGACGGCGAGTATCGTCACGACGTCGCGCCGATCCCGCCCTTGCAGACGCTCAATCCGCAAGCGGTGATCTATGCCGGCACCGTCTCCAAGACGCTCTCGCCGACCTTGCGGCTGGGCTATCTGGTCCTGCCGGCCGCGTTGCGCCAGGCCTTCGTCGAGGCGAAGCGCCTGACCGATCGCCATGCGCCCCTGCTGGAGCAGGAGGCCCTGGCCGAGGTGCTGGCCAGCGGTGCCTATGAGCGCCATGTCCGCAGCATCCGCCGCAGGAATGCCGAGCGCCGGAGCGTCTTGCTCGCGGCCCTGGCCGAGAGCTGCGGGCAGGCAATTACGGTCGAGGGGGCCGAGACCGGGCTCCATCTCGTGGTCTGGCTCGACGGCGTCCCGGCGGCCCGCGAGAGCGCGATCGCGGAGGCCGCGCGCGCGGCCGGAATCGGCCTCTATCCTGTCTCGCCGCTCTACGACGCGTCGGTGCCGAGGCCGGAGACGGCCGGCTTCGTTCTGGGCTATGCCGCGCTCGAGGGCGACGCGCTGCGCCGTGGTGTGGCGATCCTGGCTGCGATCCTGACGCAGGAGCGCCGGACAGCCGGGACGCGGCCGTGAACGCCTCGCTTGCCAGCCCCGTCCTTTTCTGTCATACGCGCGGCCTTCGATCGCCCGGCTGATAAGGGCTGCCGTGGCGGTCGTTCTTTGCTTCCCGCAAGCAAAACATCAAGCGGCGCACTCTGCGCGCCCGCGACCTATGAGGAGCTGAAATGCCCAAGATCAAGACGAAATCGGCCGCGAAGAAGCGGTTCAAGATCACCGGAACCGGCAAGGTGCTCTACGCCCAGGCTGGCAAGCGTCACGGGATGATCAAGCGGACCAACAAGCAGATCCGCAATCACCGCGGCACCACCACCCTGTTCGAGGGTGATGCGGCCAACGTGAAGAAGTATTTCCTCCCCAACGGCTGACGCCCCCTAACCTTCCGGAGATCATGACATGGCTCGCGTGAAACGGGGCGTAACGTCCCACGCCAAGCACAAGAAGACGCTCAAGGCCGCCAAGGGCTTCTATGGCCGCCGCAAGAACACGATCCGCGCCGCCAAGGCGGCCGTCGATCGCTCGATGCAGTACGCCTATCGCGACCGCAAGAACAAGAAGCGCTCTTTCCGCGCGCTCTGGATCCAGCGCCTGAACGCCGCGGTGCGCGAGCACGGCCTGGTCTATTCGGTCTTCATCGGCGGCCTGGCCAAGGCCGGCATCGAACTCGACCGCAAGACCCTCTCGGCGATGGCCATCGACGACGCCGCCTCCTTCACGGCGGTGGTCGAGGCGGTGAAGGCCGCCCTCGGCACCGACGCCCAGGCCAAGGCCGCCTGAGCTTTCCAGCTGCGACGAGATACGGGAAAAGGCCGGCAGCGATGCCGGCCTTTTTTCGTGTGTTCAGTGCGTCATTCTCGGGCGTAGCGGAGCGAAGACCCGAGAATCTGGTTCAGGAGATGCTCGGGTCTTCGCCCGAGCATGACGCGGCACCTCAAGTCTGCACGCGATCCTCCGTCGCCGGCCGCCAGTTGTCGCCCGCGCCCTCGACGATGCGGGCATAGGCCTCCTCCGGCGTATCCGCGTAGGCGAAGAGCGCGAGGTCCTGCGCCCGGATCAGCCCGGCCTTCGCCATTACGTCGAGGTTCAGCAGCGCCTGCCAGTAGGCGCGGTCGTAGAGCACGATCGGCACCGGGCGCATCTTGCCGGTCTGCACGAGGGTCAGGAGTTCGAACAGCTCATCCAGCGTGCCGAAGCCGCCCGGAAAGACCACCAGTGCGGCTGCCCGCATCGCCAGATGCATCTTGCGCATCGCGAAATAATGGAAGCGGAAGGTCAGATCCGGCGTCGACCAGGCATTGGGCTCCTGCTCGTGCGGGAGCGTGATGTTGAAGCCGATCGAGAGCGCGCCGGCCTCCGTCGCGCCGCGATTGGCGGCCTCCATGATGCCCGGCCCGCCGCCGGTGGCGATGACATGGTCGCGCCCGAGCTCGCTCGCCGAAAGCGCCCCGCCGCGCTCCGAGGCCAGCTTACCAAAGGCGCGGGCCGCCTCGTACCAGGGCTCGCCCTCGCGCACCCGCGCCGAGCCGAAGACGACGATGGTCGAGAGGATGCCGCGGGCGCGCAAATGGTCCTCGGCCTTCTGGTATTCGAGCATGAAGCGCACGCCGCGCGTCGAATCGCCGAGGATGAAGTCGGGGTCGAGTGCTGCCAGGCGATAGGAAGGCGAGGCCTTCTGCGCGGAGCTGTCGGGCTTGTCGGTCGTGTCGGGCATGTCGTGCGAATCCGGTGGGGCTGTCCCAGCCTTACCCCAGATAGTTTCGCAATACGGCCACCATGCGATCCGCGCTCGTCTTGTGCGGCAGCAGCGTCAGGAAGCGCCCCTCGCGGTCCATCAGATAGGTCAGCGAGCCATGGTCGACGCTGTGCTCGCCGGGCGCGTGATGCGGCAGCGTCAGCTTGCGGCGATGCACCTTGTAGGCCTTCGCCACCGCCGCGATCTGCGCCTCGCTGCCGGTCAGCCCGATCAGGCGGGGATGGAAGGCGCCGATATAGGCCGCCAGCACGGCGGGCGTGTCATGGGCCGGATCGACCGTGACGAAGAGCGGCACCACGCGCTCCGCGAGAGAGCCGAGCCCGTCCAGCGCCTGCGCGATATTCGGCAGATCGATCGGGCAGGTATCGGTGCAGCGCGTGAAGCCGAAATAGATCAGCATGAAGCGCCCGCGAAAGTCGCGGTCGCTCACCTGCGTGCCGCGATGGTCGGTCAGCGAGAACGGACCGCCGAACCGTCCCGCCAGCGGGTCGGGCCGCGGGGAGGGCGCGGCGTGCCCGGCATGGCCGTGATGCTGCGCCAGCGCCGGAAGGCTCAAGCCGGTGGCGAGCCCGGCCAGCAGCGCGCGTCGGTGGGGCCGGCCCTGCATCCCGGATCTCAGGGCTTCGGCTGGGGCAGGAGCCCCTTGATGCCGAGCGGCCCGTTTTCGGCCAGAATTGCATTGGACTCGGGGTCCGCCCGCCACCATTCCGGCGCGGCGCCGTTGCGCGCCTCCCACTGTGTCTTGAAGCGGTCGGTCGGCGTGAACGGGGCGCTGCTGCCGGCTTCGCGGACACCCTGCGCGAAGAACAGTGTGATCGCCGGGTTCTCGATCAGGAGCCCGTCGGCCTCGACCTCCCGGCCGCAGAAGCCGGCGAGATCGGGCGCAGCCCCGGCGAAATCGACTTGCCCCTTGCCGACCAGCCGGAAGCGGCCATCCGCCTCGAGGATGCCGAGCTGGCGCTTGCCGGCGCCGCAATCGGGCGCGCAGACACCCTTGAGATGGCACAGCGCCTCGACAACGCGGCCCTTCAGCACGACCGGCTTTTCATGCGGGATGCCCCAGGGCTCGGCGGCCTGGACGACGGCGGGAGCCAGTACGGCCAGCGCCGCGACGCCAAGCCCCGCGGCCCTCATCCTGAGGAGCCGCGCAGCGGCGTCTCGAAGGATGCTCCAGATGTCTCCGGAGCGTGCTGGACCATCCTTCGAGACGCGCTCCTGCGGAGCGCTCCTCAGGATGAGGGCTGAGAACATGCCCATCGCCTCAGTTCCCGAACGGCTGGATGCCGTGCTCGTCATGGGTCAGGTTGATCACGCCCTTGTCGTCGGCAATCTTGTCCACGAGCAGGTATCTGACGCCGTCGCGCTCGAGCAGTTCGCCGTCCACCGTGACCTCATGGGCCATCAGCCGGGCGATGCGCGGATTGGCGGCGCTGTCCGTGTCGTCGCCGATGCGCAGGATCAGGTAGAGCCCGCCTTCCGCGTCGCGGATCGCGACGGGAATGCCGCCGAGCGCGCACCAGACCGCGCATTGATGATGGGCGCTGCCCTTGGCGAACATCAGTCCGCTGACCGTGCACCAGCTGTCTGCGATCTCGCCGGTGATGCTGACGCGCTGTCCGTCCTGCGCCTGCACCGGCGCTGCCAGCCAGACGGCGAGGAGGCCGAGAAGCGCCGCCCAGGCCCGTTGCTGCGCGCGGCGCGGCCACGATTGCGACAGCCTTGTCATCAACCGGCCCCCATCATCGGCGCACCCCCCGGTTTTGCCGTCCTCACCCTGCTTTGCCGGCGTGATTGCCTCTAGCATCGGCGCTGGCGACACCCTAGAAGATGCCTCGCAAACGGACCAGAGCAGGCATGGACGAGATCGATCACTTGGGCGCGAGCCTTCTTGCCGACATCGCGAAGGCGCAGGATGAAGCCGCGCTGGAGCAGGTCAGGATCGGCGCGCTCGGCAAGGCCGGCTCGATCTCGGCGCTTCTGAAGACGCTGGGCGCGATGACGCCCGAGGAGCGCAAGGAGAAGGGACCGCTGATCAACGGTCTGCGCGATCAGGTCCAGACGGCGCTGTCGGCCCGCAAGGACGCGCTGGCCGAGGCCGCGCTCGAGGCCAGGCTCGCGGCCGAGCGGATCGACGTTTCGCTGCCGGTGCGGGAGGGGCCCGAAGCCCGCGGCCGCATCCACCCGATCAGCCAGGTCATCGACGAGATCACCGCGATCTTCGGCGATATGGGCTTCTCGATCGCCGAGGGGCCGGACGTCGAGACCGACGACCTCAACTTCACCAAGCTGAACTTCCCCGTCGGCCATCCGGCGCGGGAGATGCACGACACCTTTTTCTTCGCCCCCGATGCAAATGGCGAGCGCAAGCTGCTGCGCACCCATACGTCTCCGGTCCAGGTCCGCACCATGCTGGCCCATGAACCGCCGATCCGCGTGATCTGCCCGGGCCGCACCTACCGGATGGATTCCGACCAGACGCACACGCCGATGTTCCACCAGGTCGAGGGGCTGGTGATCGACAAGGGCGCCCATATGGGCCACCTGAAATGGATCCTCGAGGAGTTCTGCAAGGCGTTCTTCGAGATCGACACGGTAAAGATGCGCTTCCGGCCGTCCTTCTTCCCCTTCACCGAGCCCTCGGTCGAGGTCGACATCCAGTGCTCGCGCAAGGGCGGCGAGATCCGCTTCGGCGAGGGCGAGGACTGGCTCGAGATCCTCGGCTGCGGCATGGTCCACCCGAATGTGCTGCGCAATTGCGGGCTCGATCCGGAGGTCTACCAGGGCTTTGCCTGGGGCATGGGCATCGACCGCATCGCGATGCTGAAATACGGCATGCCTGACCTACGCCCCTTCTTCGAGGCGGATGTGCGCTGGCTCAGCCATTACGGCTTCCGCCCGCTCGACCTGCCGACGCTGACCGCCGGGCTGTCCGCGTGATGGCGGCCGGGAGCGGGAGGGCCGCGCGATGAGCGCCGCGGGCTGGGCTGGCCTGTTCGCGGTGCTGCTCGTCGCGACGAACCTGCTCTGCCAGGCGATTGCCTATGCGCGGTTGCGCCGGGTGGACCGCCGCACGCCTCTGCTCGCGGCGCTGCCGCCGGTGACGATCGTGCGTCCGCTGCGCGGCATCGAGGCCTTCAGCCGCGAGACCGCGATCTCGGGGCTCGAACTGGATTATCCCGACTATGTCACCATCTTCGCCGTCGCCGATCCGGACGACCCGATCGTGCCGATGGTCGAGGAACTGATCGCCCGCTATGGGCGCGAGCGCGTGAAGCTCGTGACCGGCGACGTGAAGGTCAGCGCCAACCCCAAGCTCAACAACTGCGTCAAGGGCTGGGAGGTGGCGCGGACGGAGTGGGTCATCCTCGCCGATTCCAATGTGCTGATGCCGAAGGACTATATCCAGCGCCTGCTCGCCTCCTGGCGTGACGACACCGGGCTGGTGTGCTCGACGCCGGTGGGTTCGCGGCCCTTCGGCTTCTGGGCCGAGCTCGAATGCGCCTTCCTCAACACCTTCCAGGCGCGCTGGCAGTTCGCCGGCGAGGCCTGCGGCTTCGGCTTCGCCCAGGGCAAGTCGATGCTCTGGAACAAGCCCTTCCTCGACGCCCGCGGCGGCATCGCCGTGCTCGGCGAGGAGATCGCCGAGGATGCCGCGGCAACGAAGCTCGTGCGCCGTGCCGGCAAGCATGTCCATCTCGTCGGCCAGCCCTTCGAGCAGCCTTTGGGCGAGCGCAGCCTGCATGACGTCGTCCAGCGCCAGTTCCGCTGGGCGCGGCTGCGGCGGGTGACCTTCCTGCCTTTCTTCCTGCCCGAGATCCTGTCCGGCCCGCTGCTGGCGGTGGTCGCAGCGGCCATCGCGTTGCCGGCCTTCGGCCTGTCCGCCTGGCTCGCGCCGGTGCTCGTGCTGCTGCCCTGGTATGTCGCCGAGCTGGCTTTCGCGCGCGGCGTCGGCTGGTACGGCTCCTGGCGCATGCCGCTGGCGCTGCTGGTGCGCGACATCGTCTTTCCTGCCGTCTGGGCCTATGCCTTCGTAGCCGGCGAGGTCAGCTGGCGCGGCAACGCGATGAAGATCAAGACGGACGGGGAGGACGAGCTCAACGCCGCGCCGGCCCCGATGTCCCATGCAATGACGAGAAGTGACGGACGCTCATGAAGTTCACCCTGTCCTGGTTGAAGGATCATCTCGACACGACCGAGCCGGTCGAGGCCATCGCTGAGGCCCTGACCCGCGTCGGGCTTGAGGTCGAGGGCATCGAGGACAAGGCCAAGGCGCTCGCCGCCTTCACCGTGGCCTATGTGATCGATGCCAAGCAGCACCCCAATGCCGACCGGCTGCGCGTCTGCATGGTCGATACCGGCGCCGGCGAGCCTGTGCAGGTCGTCTGCGGCGCGCCCAATGCCCGCACCGGCATGAAGAGCGTGTTTTCCCCGCCCGGCACCTACATCCCCGGCAAGGACATCACGCTCGGCAAGGGCGTGATCCGCGGCGTCGAATCCAACGGCATGCTCTGCTCGGCCGCCGAGCTGCAGCTCTCCGAGGATCATGACGGCATCATCGACCTGCCCGGGGACGCGCCGGTCGGCCAGTCCTACGCCGCCTATGCCGGCCTCAGCGATCCGGTCATCGAGATCGCGGTGACGCCCAACCGGGCCGATGCGCTCGGCATCGCCGGCATCGCGCGCGATCTCGCCGCCGCCGGCCTCGGCACGATCAAGACACCGCCGGTGGCGCCCGTGAAAGCCGGCTTCCCTTGCCCGGTCGGCGTGAAGCTCGACCTCGCGCCGCAGGACAAGGCGCTCTGCCCGGCCTTCGGCCTGCGGCTGGTGCGCGGCGTCAAGAACGGCCCGTCGCCGGACTGGCTCCAGGCGCGGCTGCGCGCTGTCGGGATGCGCCCGATCAACGCGCTGGTCGACATCACCAATTTCATGACGCTCGACCGCAACCGCCCGCTCCACGTTTTCGACGCGGCCAAGGTCAAGGGCGACCTCGTCGTGCGCCGCGCACGCGACGGCGAGTCCATCGTCGCGCTCGACGGCAAGACCTACACCCTGACCGCCGATCAGGTCGTCATCGCCGACGCGGCGGGCGTCGAATCCATCGCCGGCATCATGGGCGGCGAGGCCTCGGGCTGCGACGAGGGCACGACCGACGTGCTGGTCGAGAGCGCGCTCTGGGACCCGCTCAACATCGCCCGCTCGGGCCGCGCGCTCGGCATCACCTCAGATGCGCGCTACCGCTTCGAGCGCGGCGTCGATCCCGAATTCTGCCGGCCGGGGCTGGATCTCGCCACGGCGCTGATCGTCGAGCTCTGCGGCGGCGAGCCGTCCGAGATGGTCTTCGCGGGCGAGCTGCCGGGCAGCGCCGCTGCGATCGACTTCCCCTGGTCCGAGGTCAAGCGCCTGACCGGGCTGGAGCTGCCCTTGCCGGAGATGGAGCGGGCGCTGACCTCCCTGGGCTTCGCGGTCTCCGGCGCCGGCGAACGGGTTCAGGTGGTGGCGCCGTCCTGGCGGGCCGATGTCGGCGGCAAGGCCGATCTCGTCGAGGAGATCCTGCGCATTGCCGGGCTCGACCGCGTCGTCTCGACGCCGCTGCCGCGCATCGCGGACGAGGTGCTGAGGCCCGTTCTCACCGTACTGCAGAAGCGCACCCGCCAGGCAAAGCGCCTGCTCGCCAGCCGCGGCCTCGTCGAGGCCGTCACCTGGTCCTTCATCGACCATGAGTCCGCGACGCTGTTCGGCGGCGGCTCGCCGGCGCTCGTGCTGGCCAACCCGATCGCGGCCGATCTCTCCGACATGCGGCCCTCGCTGCTGCCGGGCCTGATCCGCGCCGCGCAGGCCAATGCCGATCGCGGCTTCGGCGATGTCGCCCTCTTCGAGGTCGGCCAGATCTTCCAGAGCGACGAGCCCGAGGGCCAGCTCATGGCCGCGACCGGCCTGCGCCGCGGCACGGCGACGCTGGAGGGCGCCGGCCGTCATTGGGACGGCGCGGCCAAGCCCGTCGATGCCTTCGACGCCAAGGCCGACGTGCTGGCGCTGCTGGCCGGGCTCGGCGTGCCGACCGGCGGGCTGCAGATCGTGCCAGGCGGGCCGGACTGGGCTCATCCCGGCCGCTCGGCGACGCTGCGCTTCGGCCCCAAGGGTGTCATCGGCGCCTTTGGCGAAATCCATCCGCGCATCCTCAAGGCGCTCGACGTCAAGGGCCCGCTGGTCGCCTTCGAGATCCATCTCGATGCGCTGCCGCTGCTGAAGGCCAAGCCGACCAAGGTCAAGCCGAAGCTGGCATTGTCCGGCTTCCAGCCGGTGACGCGCGACTTCGCCTTCATCGTCGACAAGGCCACCGCCGCCGGCGAGATGGTGAAGTCCGCCCAGAACGCCGACCGCGCTTTGATCTCGGACGTCTCGGTCTTCGATCTCTATGAGGGCCAGGGCGTCGAGCCCGGCAAGAAGTCGGTCGCGCTCGCGGTCACGCTCCAGCCGGTCGAGAAGACGCTGACGGAGGCCGAAATCGAGGCCGTCGGCGCCAGGATCGTCGCGGAGATGGCCAAGCGCTACGGCGCGGCGCTGCGGGGGTAGGGCGCGTCATGCTCGGGCTCGACCCGAGCATCTCGGAAACAAATGCTCGTCCTGAGATTCTCGGGTCTGCGCACGGCGCAGCCCGAGAATGACGTGTCACAACCATTGATTGGGATTGTGTAATAATCGCTGCGCGCAATTCCTCCTGAATGGGCGTACGCGCTCTCGATTGCACATCCTGACCTGGCGCCCATGGCCATCACCGATCTCCCCGTCACCGACAGCCTCTTTCCCGGCTTCCGGCTGCTCGACGTCACGACCTCGGGCGCGCGCATCCGGGTGCGGACGGGCGGGCAGGGGCCGGCGCTGCTGCTGCTGCACGGCTATCCCCAGACCCATGTGCTCTGGCACAAGCTGGCGGAGCGGCTGAAGGACCGCTTCACCCTCGTCTGTGCCGATCTGCGCGGCTATGGCGACAGCGACAAGCCGCTGACCGACCCAGAGCATTTCCCTTATTCCAAGCGCGCCATGGCGCTCGACATGGCGCAGGTGATGACGCTGCTCGGCCATGAGCGCTTCCTGGTTGGCGCGCATGACCGTGGCGCCCGCGTCGCGCATCGCCTCGCGCTCGACCATGCCGAGCGCGTCACGAAGCTCGCCACGCTCGACATCGCGCCGACGCGAGAGATGTATGCCGGCACCACGGACGCCTTCGCCCGCGCCTATTGGCACTGGTTCTTCCTGATCCAGCCGGCGCCCTTTCCGGAACGTATGATCGGGGCCGATCCGGAGGCCTACTGGCGCAAGAAATGCGGCTCCGGCTCGGCCGGCCTGAAGCCCTTCGCGCCGGAAGCCCTGGCCGAATATCTGCGCTGCTTCGCGGATCCGCGGACCATCCATGGCTCCTGCGAGGATTATCGCGCCGCCGCCACCATCGACATCCGCCATGACGACGAGGATGGCGACCGCAGGCTGGCGCAGCCCCTGCTCGCGCTCTGGGGCGAGAACGGCATCATCGGCAAATGCTTCGATCCGCTGGCGCTGTGGCGCCTGCGCGCGGAGAACGTCCAAGGCCGCGGCCTGCCCGGCGGGCATTATCTGGCCGAGGAGATCCCCGATCTCGTCGCCGCCGAATTCATCGCCTTCTTCGGAGACCCATCATGAGCCGCACCAACCGCGTCTATCGCATCGCCGCCATCGCCGGGGACGGCATCGGCAAGGAAGTGATGCCGGAGGGCCTGCGCATCCTCGAGGCGGCTTCGAAGAAATACGGCTTCGAGCTGCGGCTGGACGAGTTCGACTTCTCCTCCTGCGACTACTACGCCAAGCACGGCAAGATGCTGCCCGACGACTGGAAGGACCAGATCGGCGGCCATGACGCGATCTTCTTCGGCGCCGTCGGCATGCCTGCCCAGGTGCCGGACCACATCTCGCTCTGGGGTTCGCTGCTGCTGTTCCGGCGCGAATTCGACCAGTACGTCAATCTCCGCCCGGTGCGGCTGATGCCTGGCGTGCCGGGCCCGCTCGCGGGCCGCAAGCCCGGAGACATCGACTTCTTCGTCGTCCGCGAGAACACCGAAGGCGAGTACTCCTCCGTCGGCGGCCGCATGTATGCCGGCACCGAGCGCGAGATCGTCCTGCAGGAAACGGTGATGAGCCGTGTCGGCGTCGACCGTGTCCTGAAATACGCCTTCGAGCTCGCCCAGCGCCGCCCGCGCAAGAAGCTGACCTCGGCCACCAAGTCGAACGGCATCGCCATCACCATGCCCTACTGGGACGAGCGGGTGAAGGAGATGGCGAAGAAGTACCCCGACGTGACCGTCGACCAGTACCATATCGACATCCTGACCGCGCATTTCGTGCTGAACCCGGACCGGTTCGACGTCGTCGTCGCCTCCAATCTGTTCGGCGACATCCTCTCCGACCTCGGCCCCGCCTGCACCGGCACGATCGGCATCGCGCCCTCGGGCAACATCAACCCGACGGGCGATTACCCCTCCCTGTTCGAGCCGGTGCATGGCTCAGCCCCCGACATCGCCGGCCAGGGCGTCGCCAACCCGATCGGCCAGATCTGGTCGGCGGCGATGATGCTCGACCATCTCGGCGAGACGGAAGCCGCCAAGGGCATCGAGGCCGCGATCGAGCGGGCGCTGGGCGATGCCCGCACCCGCACGCGTGACCTCGGCGGTTCGCTCGGCACCGAAGCCGCCGGCAAGGCCGTCGAACAGGCGCTGGGCTGATTTCTGGGCCTTCTGCGGGCCGGGTGCCGTGACAACGAGCCCGCATTAGGGCATCGATCCCCGGCCGCGGCGGAACGTGGCGCCGCTCGCGGCGTTGCGCTGCGGACGGTGGGGCGACTTCGAAGGGGCTGGGAATGGATCTGTCGTCGCTGTCGTTCTTCGACCCGGCCCTCTGGGGCAAGCTGCTCGAGATCGTTGCGCTGAACATCGTTCTGTCGGGCGACAATGCGGTGGTCATTGCGCTGGCCTGCCGCGCGCTGGCGCCCGAGCAGCGCAATAAAGGCATCGCGCTCGGCGCGGGTGTCGCGGTGGTGCTGCGCGTGGTCTTTACCGTGCTGATCGCCTCGCTGCTCAACATGCCGTTCCTGCACATCGTCGGCGCGCTGCTTCTCGTCTGGATCGCCGTCAAGCTGATCGTGGAGGACGGCGAGAGCGACGAGGATTCGATCGCCGCCAGCAGCAAGCTCTGGAAGGCCGTGCAGACCGTCGCCATCGCCGACATCGTCATGAGCCTGGACAACGTGCTGGCGATCGCCGCCGTCGCGAAGGATTCGATCCCGCTTCTGGTTGCGGGCCTCGTCATCTCGATCCCGCTGATCGTGCTCGGCGCCTCGCTGATCACCAGCCTTCTCACCCGTTTCCCCGTTCTCGTCTGGGCGGGCGCCGCGCTGCTCGGCTGGGTTGCGGGTGAAATGTTCGACAGCGACCCCTGGCTCATCGCCCGCTTCGGCGCCGAAACGCTCCACCGCTTCGAATACCCGGCGGCCCTGATCGGCGCACTGCTCGTGCTCGGCCTCGGCTACCTCCTCAAGCATCGCCGGCCAGATCCGGCCCTTTGACAAAGGGACTGACCGACTAATGGATTTCTCATCCTCCACATTCTGGGTTTCCCTGCTCCAGATCATCTGGATCGACCTGCTATTGTCGGGCGACAACGCGGTGGTGATCGCGCTCGCCTGCCGCTCCCTGCCGGAGAAGCAGCGCAAGGTTGGCATCTGGCTCGGCGCCTCGGCGGCGATCGGCCTGCGCATCATCTTCGCGCTGGTGGTGACCTATCTGCTGCTCGTGCCCTATCTGAAGATCGTCGGCGGCCTGCTGCTGTTCTGGATCGCGGTGAAGCTCGCTCTCGGCGAGGATGAGAGCCATGCCGAGATCGACGGCGGCTCGACGCTCTGGCAGGCGGTGCGCACCATCGCCATCGCCGATGCGGTGATGAGCCTCGACAACGTCATTGCCATCGCGGCGGCCTCGCGCGGACATCCCGAACTCTTCATCTTTGGCCTGCTGCTCTCGATCCCGCTGATCATCATGGGCGCGCAGTTCCTGACCTCGATCATCACCCGCTACCCGATCCTGATCTGGCTCGGCGCGGCCCTGCTGGGCTGGATCGCGGCCGAAATGATCCTGGGCGACATCGCCGTGCTGCGCTGGCTCGAGGTCAACATGCCGACCTGGATCAAGCCGGTCTCGACGGATGTCAGCGCCATCGGCATCGGCCCCGCCAGCATGCCGCATTACGTCACCTCGGTGATCGGCGCGGCCTTGGTCTGCGCGATCGCCTATGTGCTGAAGCAGCGGCGCGGGGGGCAGGCGGCCGAGGGCTGAGCGCCCTTTCGCATCACCCGAGAACGACCATCGCGGCGGCCAGGATCTCCTGGCCGCCGTTTTCGATGGTGCGGCTGACGCCGCTTGCGGCCACGGCTCGTGGACCGTCCCACACCGTGATCCGCCCCTCCGTCGAGAGCCTGACCGCGAAGCTCTCCGGCGGACGAGAAAAGCCCGTTCCCAGCGCCTTCACATAGGCCTCCTTGGCGCTCCACAGCCGCGCGAAGGCCAGCGCGTGCCTCTCAGGCGGCTGGCCCGAGAGCCAGGACATTTCGTCCGCATGCAGCACGCCGAGAGGCGGTGCGGCGGCCTCGTCCACGGCCTCGACATCGACGCCGACGGGGTTATGAGCCAGCGCCACGGCGACCATCCCCGCCCGTGTCGCCAGCGAGAGATGCAGCCCGCTCCCGCGCGGCTGCGCGACCAGCGGGCGCCCTCTCGGCTCACGGCTAATGGCAATCGCTTCCGGCGGCAGGCCCAGCTGTCGCGCCAGGATGCGGGCGGCCATGCCCCGCCGCAGCGCCGAGCGCTCGGGCAGCGTCGCCGGCCGCGCCGGCGTCGACACCAGCCAGGCGGCGGGAAGGCTTTCGGCGCTGTCGTCCGGGGAGCACAGCCAGATCATCCCGGCAGGATAGGACAGGGCGGGGGCGCTCGCCATCACCCGGCGCCGCCCTGTGTCCGGCTCATGCGGCCCGCCCACGGGGCGGCGTTGACCTCAGGCGCCGTTCGGCCTTGGAAGGACTCCACGCCTCCGCTTGCCAGTGGCGGCGCAAGAGCGGGGCCCAAAGCAGCCACACGCCACGGGAGAGAGACTGTCGATGGAGCAAGCTGCGGCACAAGTGAGCACGGCCGGCATGCGCCTTGGCATGCGAAAGGTGATGGTGCTCGTGCCGGGCGTAGTGGTCTTCGCCGTCGCCTTCGGCGCGGCGGCCTCGGCCAAGGGCCTGAGTCTCGTCGAGGCCCTGCTGATGAGCGCGCTGGTCTATGGCGGCATCTCGCAGCTCGTCGCGATGGAGCTGTGGCGGCCGGAATGGAGCTGGGGCGCCATCGCCGGCCTCGCCGTCGTCACGGCGACCGTCAATTCCCGGATGATCCTGCAGGGTGCCTCGCTGCAGCCCTGGTTCGCGGCCTATCCGAAGGCACTGAACGCGCTCCACCTCTTCTTCTTCACCGATGCCAACTGGGTCATCGGCACGCGCTACCGGGCCGAGGGCGGGCGCGATCTCGGCGTGCTGATCGGCGCCGGGCTGCTGCTCTGGGTGGTCTGGGTCCTGCTGACGGGGCTCGGCTACGGGCTCGGTGCGCTGGTTTCCGATCCGCGCGCCTTCGGCATCGACCTGGTCATGCCGATCTTCTTCGCCGCGATGATCGTGCCGCTCTGGCGCGGCCGCCGCGCCGCCGTGCCCTGGGTGGCGGCGGGCATCGCCGCGCTGCTGACGGCCAAGCTGGTCGAGGGCTATGCCTTCATCATCGTCGGCTCGCTGACCGGCGCCGTGGTGGGAGCGTTCCGCGATGACGCTGCCTGATCTGAACGCCGCGGCTCTCGGCAGCTGGGGGCCGATCATCGCGATTCTCGCCATGGCGGTCGCGACCTATCTCTGCCGCATCGCCGGGGTGGTTCTGATGGGCTTCATCCCGCTCACGCCCCATGTCCGCCGCGGGCTCGCCGCCCTGCCGGGCTCGATCATCGCCGCCACCGTCCTGCCGCTGATCGAGCGGCTCGGCCTGGCGGCCGGCATCGCCCTGCTCGCCGCCATCGGCAGCATGATCCTGCGCCGCAGCGAACTGCTCGCGCTGATCGTCGGTATGAGCGCCGTCGCAGGCCTGCGCGCGTTGGGGTTCTGAGCGCTACCGCAGGATTCCCTCCCCCCGCTTGCGGTGGGGAGGGTTAGGGTGGGGG
>NZ_LSKN01000114.1:0-207 GCF_001557075.1 Methylobacterium sp. CCH7-A2 | reverse complement strand
CCACGGTGGAGGTGGAGGGTTCCATGGCGGAGGCTTCCGGGGCGGTGGATTCGGCGGCTTCCGCGGTGGCGGCATTTCTCATCGGGGCTTCGGTGGAGGGTATGCCCATCCAGGGATTTATCGCGGCGGCTATGGGCGCGGCTATTACGGACGTGGCCACGGGGGCTACTACGGCGGAGGCTATGGCTATGGCGGCTACTACGGCGG
>NZ_LSKN01000113.1:0-307 GCF_001557075.1 Methylobacterium sp. CCH7-A2 | reverse complement strand
AAGCCTTGAATCAATCCGCGTGTCTCAGGTCAAGCTTTGTCCACGAGGCCTAGGTGCCAGATCTGGGCCCCAACCTCCTCTGCCACTTGGTAAAGCCGCTCCAGCCGGCAGTCTTCGGGACGCTCACCAAGGGCAGGCAGCACTTTTACAAGTTCTGTCGCACAACGTCTGACCGGGTGGCAAGGAGCGCGATTGGCTGCGCAAAATGCATACGTCTGGCGGCCTATGAGACAAGCCTCAGGTCGTGTCCCGTAGCGTGGTGTAGCTGCGGGTGGTCATCGGCGATTGCCGGTTAGGTTTGGGTTGC